>CAZNXR010000514.1:0-1876 GCA_964576815.1 uncultured Caulobacterales bacterium
GATCGCGGCGGCGTTTGTCATCCTTGCACGGATGATCGGCGATTGACGAACGCCGCCTTAAAATTTCAGCGACTTCGCCTGTTTCACATGCGGAAGACCGCGCACCTTTTCGAGCGTCGCGTCGGTGACCGGTTCATCGACCGCAAGGAGCGCGATCGCGTCCGCGCCCGGCGCCGAGCGGCCGAGGTTGAAAGTCGCGATGTTGACGTTCGCCGCGCCGAGCGTCTGGCCGAGCGCGCCGATGAAGCCCGGCTTGTCGGCGTTCGTCACGTAGAGCATGTGCGGCGCGAACGAGGCTTCCATCTCGACATCCTTGATCTCGACGATGCGCGGCGTCTGGCCGAAGAGAGCGCCGGAGACCGTGCGGTCCTGCCGCTCCGTGACGATCCTGAGGCGGATGACGCTTTCGAAATTCTCCGCGTCGTCACGATAGGTCTCGGCGATGGCGATCCCGCGCTCCTTGGCGATCAGCGGCGCATTGACGATGTTCACTTCGGCGAGCATCGGCCTCAGCACGCCGGCGACGGCGGCCGCCGTCATCGGGCGCGTGTTGAGCTTGGCGACGCCGCCCGCATAGACGACCTCGATCGCCTTGACGCTCGTTTCGGTGAGCTGGCCGGCGAAGCGGCCGAGATTTTCGGCGAGGGCGATGAAGGGCTTCAACCGCGGCGCTTCCTCCGCCGTGATCGAGGGCATGTTGAGCGCGTTCGTCACCGCGCCGCGCGTCAGATAATCGGCCATCTGCTCGGCGATCTGGATTGCGACGTTCTCCTGCGCCTCGTTCGTCGAGGCGCCGAGATGGGGCGTCGCGACCACGCGCTCATGCCCGAACAGGGGATGCTCGGTCGCCGGTTCCGTCGCGAAGACGTCGAGCGCGGCGCTCGCGATATGCCCCGAATCGAGCCCCGCCTTCAGCGCCGCCTCATCGACGAGACCGCCGCGCGCGCAGTTGACGACGATGACCCCCTTCTTCGTCCTGGCGAGCGCCTTGGCCGAAAGGATATTCTTCGTCTGCTCGGTCAGCGGCGTATGCAGCGTGATGATGTCGGCGCGCGCAAGGAGCGCATCGAGATCGACCTTCTCGACGCCGAGTTCCACCGCACGGGCGTCGGTCAGATAGGGATCGAAAGCGATCACCCGCATTTTGAGCGCGACGGCGCGGTCGGCGACGATGCCGCCGATATTGCCGCAGCCGATGACGCCGAGCGTCTTTCCGTAAAGCTCGACGCCCATGAAGCGCGACTTTTCCCACTTGCCGGCGTGGGTCGAGAGGCTCGCCTGCGGGATCTGGCGCGCCGCCGCGAACATCAGCGCGATCGCGTGCTCGGCGGTCGTGATGGCGTTTCCGTAAGGCGTGTTCATGACGACGACGCCCGCCGCGGTCGCCGCCGGAATGTCGATATTATCGACGCCGATGCCGGCGCGGCCGATGACCCTGAGCTTTTTCCCGGCGGCGATGACCGGCGCCGTCGCTTTCGTCGCCGAACGCACGGCGAGACCGTCATAAAGCCCGATGATCGAGAGAAGCTTGTCTTTGTCCTTGCCGAGCTTCGGTTCGTAAGTGACGTCGACGCCGCGCTCCTTGAAGATGTTGACGGCGGTTTCGGAAAGTTCGTCGGAGATGAGGACTTTTGGCATTGTTTCTCTTTCGGGTTTTCTAGCCGCTCATCCCGGCGAAAGCCGGGATCCAGAACTGCCTGCGCATGGATCCCGGCTTTCGCCGGGATGAGCGGGATTGAATCAGGACAAGGATTTCTTTGCTTCCGCGAACGCCCAATCGAGCCATGGGCAGAGCGCTTCAATGTCGGCGCGCTCGACGGTGGCGCCGCACCAGATGCGAAGGCCGGGCGGGGCGTCGCGATAGCCGCCGATGTCA
>CAZNXR010000515.1:0-253 GCA_964576815.1 uncultured Caulobacterales bacterium
ATGGTTCCGATTTCAGGAACCTTACATGAGCGCGAATGTACCAACACTTCGGGGCGTGTTCCAGCAAAAATACCAACAGATTTTTGCGCTTGTCAGAGCCGGTCGCGGACGGCCGCGAACCGTAAGAAACAGTAAGGGACTGTTTTCGTTTGGAAAAAAGTTCGATGACGAACGGAGAGAAACAAGGGGAGAGGGCTGATGGTGCCCAGGGGCGGAATTGAACCACCGACACGCGGATTTTCAATCCGCTGCT
>CAZNXR010000515.1:263-1871 GCA_964576815.1 uncultured Caulobacterales bacterium
GCTCTACCAACTGAGCTACCTGGGCGCGTCCGCAGGAGGACCCTCGCGGCCGGAGGGCGGCTTATAGGAAAGGGCAGGGCGGTTGTCCACCGCCGCACGGGGCGAATTTTGCGCATGAAATTCCGGGGGATAGGCGCTTGCTTTACGGGCGCGGCGGGCGCCGATAGGTCTCTGCCGTTTTAGAATCCAAGGAGTGCAATGGCGTCGGGGATCGATCGGAAGTCAGGTGGAAAACCGGCGTCGCGGGCGTCGGCGGCGAAGGGCGCGGGCGCGCCGTCGCTGCGCCAGCTTGGCCGCATGACGCAGACGCCGGCCTCGCCGGAGGCGGCGGTTCTTGAAACCGTTGCGAACCCGCAGGTCGATGCGCTCTATCTCGCGCGGTTCACGGCGCCGGAGTTCACGTCGCTTTGTCCTGTTACCGGCCAGCCGGATTTTGCGCATCTCGTCATCGACTACGCGCCGGCGAAAAAGATCATTGAGTCGAAGTCGCTGAAGCTTTTTCTCGCTTCGTTCCGCAATCACGGCGCCTTTCACGAGGACTGCACGGTGATGATCGGCCGGCGCATCGTCGCCGCGGCCCGCCCTCTTTGGCTACGCATCGCCGGTTACTGGTATCCGCGCGGCGGCATCCCGATCGATGTATTTTATCAGACCGGCGAACCGCCGAAAGGGCTCTGGGTTCCTGACACCGGCGTTGCGCCTTATCGCGGGAGAGGGTGAGCCATGAGAGCGGCGATAGCGTCTTTGTGCGGCCTGCTGGCGGCAGGACCCGCCTTCGCAGATGCGCTGGAGGGCAAGAAGCCCGGAGCCGAAATCCTCGCTGAGAGCGCAGCGGGGGACTGGCGCGAAATTCCGGCGGAAGATCTCCTCGTCATCGAACTTGAGCGCGGCAAGGTTTATGTCGCGCTGTCGCCGGCGCTCGCGCCCAAACATGTCGCGCAGGTGAAGAAGCTCGCCCGCGAAGGCTTCTATGACGGGCTCTCCTTTTATCGCGTGATCGACGGATTCGTCGCGCAGGGCGGCGACCCCTTCGGCGAGAAAAAGACGAAAACGTCGAAGAAAACGCTGAAGGCGGAATTCGAAGGCCCGCCGGCGAAGGGTTTCGCCTTCGACGCGTTGAAGGACGCCGACGGTTTTGCGCCGGCGGCGGGGTTCGTGGCGAGCCTGCCGGCGGGCTATGACGCGGCGGCTGGAACCGCCTGGCATCTTCACTGCGCGGGCGCCTTCGCCTTCGGCCGCGAAGACGGGCGCGACACCGCCTCGACCGAGTTCTATGTGGCGTTGCAGCCGCAGCGCTACCTCGACCGAAATATGTCCGTGTTCGGACGGGTGATCGACGGCATGCAGCATCTGCAGGCGCTGCGCCGCGTCGAGCCGCCCGCCGAGAAGACCGACGATCTCGGGGAGACGATCGTCTCTATCCGCGTCGGCGCCGATGTTCCGGAAGCGGAGCGCGCGACCTTCGAAATCCTCGACAGCGCGCGCCCCGTCTTCGCCGACTATGCCGAAGCCCGGCGCAACCGGCCGGAAGCCTTCTTCCATTTCCGGCCTGATTATCTCGATGTCTGTCAGTTTCCGGTCCCGGTGCGCAGGAAGGCGCCGGCGTGA
>CAZNXR010000516.1:0-1870 GCA_964576815.1 uncultured Caulobacterales bacterium
AGCAGGTCCCAAGGGTATGGCTGTTCGCCATTTAAAGAGGTACGTGAGCTGGGTTCAGAACGTCGCGAGACAGTTCGGTCCCTATCTGCCGTGGGTGTAGGAATTTTGAGAGGAGCTGTCCTTAGTACGAGAGGACCGGGATGGACTCACCTCTGGTGGACCAGTCGTCATGCCAATGGCGCAGCTGGGTAGCTATGTGATGAAGGGATAACCGCTGAAAGCATCTAAGCGGGAAACCCGCCTCAAAACCAGAATTCCCTTGAGAGCCGTCGTAGACCACGACGTCGATAGGCCGGGTGTGGAAGCGCAGCAATGTGTGAAGCTTACCGGTACTAATAGCTCGATCGGCTTGATCGTCCTCATGCAGTCAAATGCATGAGAAACAAGGTTCATGCGCGGCGAACGGTCCGTTTACGGATCAATCGCTGCGAGCGTTAGACAAGTTTCAGCGGAGATCCCCGCTTTTGCAGGGACGCTTCGCGCTCTCGCAATTCTGTCGTCTTTGCCGGCCCGGTGGCATTGGCGGGGAGCCTCCACCCGATCCCATTTCGAACTCGGTCGTTAAAGTCCCCAGCGCCGATGGTACTACGTCTTAAGACGTGGGAGAGTAGGTCGCCGCCAGGCCTGCCAAGTCGATAGAACCCTTCTTCTTGAAACGCCGCCTTCCGGGGCGGCGTTTTTCGCGGCGTCCGGTCCGCTCGGCGCGTTTCCCCAAGCAGCAAATCCCCCTAAACTGCATTGCGGCGGGTCGTTCGGTGACGGCGCGTTGCGCCGGTTTTCGATGATACGGACTGATCGAATGCCGACAAGCGCGACTGCGCGCCCGAAGCGAAGCGAGAATTCCTTTCAGGATCGGTTTCGATCATTGAAAGCGCGTATTGGAGGGCCTTCTTTTGAAGGCGACAGGGGCGTCATGAGGGTGATCGAATTGCGCAATCTGATCGCAGCGGGCCTCGCCGCGGCGATGGGCGCCTGCGGGCGCGGCGAGCCGGCGACGCAGGTCGCCGATCCACTTGAGCCCCCGCCCTACGGCGTCGAGGAAGGGAACGCCGAGGTCTTCGTCGATTCGATGGAGGTCGGCAGCCGCGAGCTTTACGCCGCCCGCGAGGCGGTGCTCGCCGCCGCGAAAATCCCTTCTGGCGCGCGCGTCGCCGATATCGGCGCGGGCACAGGGCTCTATTCGTTGATGTTCGCCGCGAAGGTGGGCGAGGCTGGCGCGATCTACGCCGTCGATATCGAGCCGCGCTTTTTAAAACTCATCAACCAACGGGCCGCCGATCTCGACCTCAAGAATGTCGTCTCGGTGCTCGGCCGGGAAACCGACATTACGCTTCCCGCAAACACGGTCGATTTCGCCTTCATCGCGGACACCTATCATTACTTCTCCGACCGCGCCGCGATCATGGCGACGGTGCGTGAGGCTCTCGCCGACGGGGGACGTCTTGTCATCGTTGACTTCAACCTGAACGCCGGGAACGCCGCAGACGAGCTGCACGCGCATGTGCGCTTCGGCAAGGCCGGGCTCGTCAATGAGGTCCAGTCCTTCGGGTTCAAATTGGTTGAGGAGCCCGCAGTCGAGGGGCTGCGCGACTTTTACATGGTCGTCTTTGAAAAGGCGGACGGGTAACGCCGGGTATCGAAGACCTCGACGCATCGAAGCCCGGCAAGCGCGACTGCGCGCACGGCACGCGAAGCGAAGGTAGCTTTCAGTGATCGATAACGATCACAGAATGAACGTAAAGAGCGGCGGCCTGCTCACTTCCGAAACATGCCGGCGTGCTGCTCCCTCAGCGCCGCCTTCTGCACCTTGCCCATGGCGTTGCGCGGCAAGGCGTCCGCCCAGATGAAGTTCCGCGGCTGCTTGAAGCGC
>CAZNXR010000517.1:0-1867 GCA_964576815.1 uncultured Caulobacterales bacterium
CGCGGCGCCTCTTCCCGGCCTATACTGACGCCCTTCTCAACGCCGCGCGGGCTGACGACCGCATCGTCGCGCTCGACGCCGACCTCGTGCTTGACATGGGGCTTGAACCTTTCCGCGACGCGTTCGCCGATCGCTTCTTAGAGTGCGGCATCGCCGAGATGGACATGGTCAGTCAGGCCGGCGGCATGGCGCTCGAAGGGCTATTGCCTGTCGTCCATTCGTTTTCGTGTTTCCTTTCAACGCGCCCGAACGAGCAGATCTATAATAACGCGACAGAAGGAACAAAGATCGTTTATGTCGGCGGGCTTTCCGGCGTCCTACCTGCAGGACCGGGGCACTCGCATCAATCCGTGCGCGAAATTTCCTGCCTCGGATCAATTCCCGATTTCGTCATGGCCGAGCCGGGCTCGCCGGAGGAAGTGGCGCCGCTGCTCGACTGGTGCCTGAAGACCCATCGTGGATCGAGCTATCTGCGCCTCGTTTCCATCCCTTACGCCGTCCGTCACGAAACGCCCGTCGGCTGGCGGCCGAAGGCGGGACAGGGCTTTATCGCGCGCGAGGGTCGCGACGCCGTCATCATCGCCGCGGGGCTGGTCGCCTTGTCGGAAGCCTGCGCGGCGAGCGATTTCATGGCGGGGAAGCGCGGCTCCGTGCGGGTTGTCAATCTTCCGTTTCTTAACACTGTCGATGCGGACTGGCTCGCCAGGACTGTCGAAGGGGCGCGCGTGATCGCGGTAGTCGATAACCATTATCGCCGCTTCGGACAGGGCGACGTCGTCGCCGCGGCGTTGGCGGAACAGGGCGCGCTCGCGGGTGTGAAGTTTATGAGGATCGGCCTCGATGCCGTGCCGCCGTCCGGCGCCGTTGCGGAAATCCTCGAAACGGTCGGACTTTCCGCCGCCGCCATCGCAGCGAAAATCGACCGCGCGCTCGCCTAAGGCCGCCGGAGAGCGTCGGGCGGGGTCGATCCGTCCCTACGAGCGTTAACCATAAATATTTACCCTGATTATTTTCTTGACTTTTAACGGTCTTCGCTCCAAGATTGGATTGTCGCGCCGGGGAACGCCTCCCCGGCGCGTTTTATTTTAAGGCCGCTGCAAGGCGGAGCTCTTTGACAAGTCCGGTCTGTCGCGCGGGTTCGGTGATTTGCTGGCCGCACGATGCGAAGGAAGCGCCCGCCGATCTGGTGATCGCGCGGGGGCGTACAGGCGCGCCCGACCTAATTCCGTCACCCCGGACCGTCGCGAAGCGGCGAACCTTGGTCCACCTTGGGCCCACGGACGGCGCCGTGGATCCCGGGTTCCGGCTTCGGCGGCCCCGGCATGACGGCAAAGTATGGGGCGCGCATTTCCCCAATAAGGCGATTATGGATTGTGTAGACCGAAACGCTGAAGCCCGCGGAAATGGCGGGCTTATACTCAGAGTGACCCGCCGGATTGTCCGGCATGGGCGGATAGTGCGGACTTTTGAACCGCGCTTTTCCCGTGGAGGTTGCGCGCAAATTTGAAGCTGTCAGCCCGCGGTGCTCGCGTGGCCGCACCCTCCTCTGTCACCCCGGACCGTCGCGAAGCGGCGAACCTTGGTCCACCTTGGGCCGCATGGGGAGGCGTGGGCGCCGGATCGGCTGCGCCTTCCATGGTGACGGAAGCGCCTAGCTCACCGGAATCTACGCATTTTCCTCCTGCCCAAAATACGCATTTTCGGGCTGGAGACCGCAGAAAGGTTGGAAAAACCAGAGCGGCGCGCGGGAAATTCTGCTTAGAAATGTCCGACAGCAGACCGCGGCGCCGATGCAACGCCGCCGCGCCTTCTGGCCGGCCAGGAGCTTCCGGGCCCTAGCGAGTCGCGCGGGCCCCGGTTACCCTCC
>CAZNXR010000518.1:0-1865 GCA_964576815.1 uncultured Caulobacterales bacterium
TTCCCGGTCGCAGAAAGGACGACGCCGACGGCAGGTCTCCTGGCTTCGCGGGTCGTTGCGCCCAACCCGCCTTCCCGGTCCTATTTAGAGGCCAGTGGCTTTTGGAGTGGGCGCTCGCCGCTTACAGTTGCGGGTACAGCCGCGGACTTTTACCGCGTTCCCTATTCTCCCCCGTTTCCGGGGGCACCATCGTGGAAGGTTTTGTAGCTCGCCCGGCTGGCTGCGGGCAACTTGATTTTAATGGCCTTGTATCAACAAGTTGAGGTTTCCTCGTTAACAACCTTGTAACGAACTGCAAAAGGCGATGCGCCGAAGCAACATCGGGCGCGCGATCGCGCATTTCCGGTGCCGCTTGGTTAAAAAAGGGGCTGTTTTCCTCGGCGCGAATTGGCTAGGGAGGCAGTAACGTCGAGGGTCCCGCATCCGCGTGGCCAAAGCCTGTTCACCTGAGGAGGGGACTTCATGAAGCTCAAGACCACCCTGTTAGCCGCCGCCGCCACGATCGCGGTCGCGCCTGCCGCCCATGCCTATCAGGGCTTCTACGGCGCAATCGGCGCTGGCCTGAACTACCTCCAGCCGGATCAGGATGTTGAGTCGGTCGGCGCGTTCTCGCCGGCGTTCGACAGCGAAGCCGACTACAAGAACGGCATCGGCGTCTACACGGCGCTCGGTTACGATTGGGGCAACAAGTATCGCGGCGAGATTGAGTTCGCCTATCGCCAGAATGACGCGCGCCATTACGCGGGCGACGGCCTTGGCTTCGCTGGCTGGACGACACTTGACGGCGACCTTCAGTCATACTCGGTCATGTTCAATGTGATCCGTGATTTCGACACCGGCGGCGCGCTGACGCCTTATGTCGGGCTCGGCGTCGGCGGGGCGAGCTTCAAGAACCAGGTATCGGGTGCGAACGCGGTGCTCGGCACGCTGGTCATTGACGACTCGTCCAAGCGTCTGGCCTATCAGGCAATCGCTGGCGTCGCGGTGAAACTCGCCGAAGGCCTCGCTCTTGACCTGTCGTACCGCTATTTCGCGGCCGCTGGGACGCCGAAGTTTGACGGGACGATCGGCGGGACGCCGGTTTCGATTCGTCACGACTACGACACGCACAGCCTGTTCGCCGGTCTGCGCTGGAACTTCGGTGCGGCTGCCGCGCCGGTCGCCCAGTACAAAGACTGCTGGGACGGCTCAAGCGTGCCGGTTGCGGCGGACTGCCCGCCGCAAGTCGGAACGCAGGAGACTGCGAACCTCGATCCGATCAACGTCATCGTGTATTTCGACTATGACAAGTCGAACCTCACGCCGGAAGCGTCCAACCTCGTTCGCGAGGCCGCATCGCGCGCCTTGGCGAACGACGTCAACACGGTGATCGTCTCCGGCCACGCCGACCGTTCGGGCGGCTCGGCCTACAACCAGCAACTGTCCGAGCGCCGCGCTTCGGTCGTCCGTGATTCGCTGATCGCCAACGGCATTGCCGCGGACAAAATCCGCGTCGAGTCCTTCGGCGAAGACAAGCCTGCGAAGCCGACGGAAGACGGCGTTCGCGAGCCGCTGAACCGCCGCACCGAAGTCGTCATCAGCTTCCAGTAAGCTTCGACGATCGGCTATCACGATCGACCGGCGCAGCGAAAGCTGCGCCGGTTTTGTTTTGTTTCGCGATTTTCCGTAGGGACGCTACGCTGCAACGGCGGGTTTCAATGACCTCGACTCATCGAAAACCGGCAAGCGCGACTGCGCGCACGGCAAGCGAAGCGAGGATACCTTTGAGTGATCGGTTACGATCACTGAAAAATCGTATAAGACTCGCAGCCAGAATTCTCAGCGAACGTAGATTTTCCAGAACGCCGCAAGCCCGCGTTCGATCT
>CAZNXR010000519.1:0-1860 GCA_964576815.1 uncultured Caulobacterales bacterium
TGGCTGGCGCGGTGGAACCAGTAATAGGTGAATTCGAGCAGCACGAAGAGGACGAACCAGCTTCGCCAGTCGTTCATCGGAATTTCCAACAGACGGCGCTCGTGGACGATAACGGCGAGAATGCCGACGAGCCCGAAGGGGATGAGGCCGATCAGCCGCTGGCCGACGCCGATGCCGATCGAGGCGAGCGTCTCCCCCCTGGTGTAGAGCGTCAGGCCGCGCTTGCGCCCTTCCGCGATTTCCCACGCGACCAGCGCGAGAAAAATCGGCGCGAAATAATAGAACATCGGCCCGTTGATGCCCATCGGCGCCTCTTGCTGCGGCTCCGTCAATATGTGAGCATTCCTCAGTTTCCGCCACTCGCATTCGGCAAAGGCCGGCCATGGCCCGCAATCCGGCGTCCCAAGCGCCGAAATCCTTGCGAAAAACGCCCCGGCAGGCGCGCTCTGCGGCGACCATCGCCGCGATCGTCGAGGCGGCGGCTCAGATTCTGGAGCGCGAGGGCGAAGAGGAAGCGACGACCGCCCGCATCGCCGAACGGGCCGGCGTTTCTATCGGCACGCTCTATCAATATTTCGCCGATCGCGACGCCGTGCTCTCCGCGGTGATCCGCCGTGACCGGGAAATGGTGAGCGCGGAGATCGCGCGGCGCATTGCGGAGGGCGACCCGAAAAACGCCGAGGCGCTGGTCCGCAGCATCATCGCCGCGCTTCTTGCGGTGATGCGGCCGCGCCGCCGACGCCGGCGTCTCATCCTGCTCGGCGCCGCGATGCGCATGCAGTCAGCTGAGGAGATCGCCGCAACGATTGACCGCGTCGGCATGCTGATCGCCTCCGTCGCGGCGGGCTACCCAGGGGAAGTCGCGCGCCCGCTGACGCCCGTCAGGACCTACACGCTGACGCGCGCGGTGATGGGCGCCTTGCGCGCCGCGATGATGGAAAACGCGAAGGTGCTCGACGATCCGGCGTTCGAAGAGGAACTGGTGCGCCTGGCGCTGGCTTATTTGCGGGCGTAATGCATTTGAATCCCTTCGCCCGCGCGCGTACAAGCGGGCGTCGCACAAGGGAGCCCCACCATGAAAGAAGAAATCGTCATTTCCGGCATGGCGCGCACGGCCGTAGGCAATTTTCAGGGCGCATTCTCGGGCGTGCCGGCGACCGCGCTCGGATCCCACGCGATCAAGGCTGCGCTTGGCCGCGCCGGCGTCAAACCCGAGGCGGTCGAGGAAGCGCTGATGGGCTGCGTCCTGCCCGCGGGATTGGGGCAGGCGCCGGCGCGCCAGGCCGCGCTCGGCGCGGGGCTGCCGAAATCGACCGGATGCGTCACCGTCAACAAGGTGTGCGGCTCCGGCATGAAGACGGTGATGATGGCGGCGGACGCAATCGCCGCCGGCAGCGCCGACACGATCGTCGCCGGCGGCATGGAATCGATGACCGGCGCGCCGCACCTCCTCCTCACCGGCCGCAGCGGCATAAAGTACGGACACGGACAGATTTTCGACCACATGGCCTATGACGGGCTTGAAGACCCCTACTCAAAGCACGCGGCGATGGGGATCTTCGCCGAGAAATGCGCGCGCGAATGGCAGTTCTCCCGCGCCGAACAGGATGAATTCGCCATGCGCTCGGTGACGCGCGCGCAGGCCGCCATCAAGGACGGCAAGTTCGCCGCCGAGATCGCGCCCTATCAGGTCGAAACGCGCAAAGGGCCTGTCACCGTCGGCGACGATGAAAAGCCCGGCACGGTCGAAGCGGCGAAAATCCCGTCGCTGAAGGCCGCCTTCGAAAAGGACGGCACGGTGACGGCGGGCTCCTCCTCCGCCATCTCGGACGGCGCGGCGGCGCTTGTCATCCAGCGCGG
>CAZNXR010000520.1:0-1860 GCA_964576815.1 uncultured Caulobacterales bacterium
TTGATGTCTGCTATCGGGCTCAATCGCGCCGATCGGATGGAACGGCCGCTTTGGGGAGAGAGCCGACAATGCGCCGTTTCGATCACCGTCGGTGATCGAGCAGCGGGATACCGAGGCGCTTGGCCTTATCGGCGAGGTTGTCGGTGACGCCGGACCCGGGAAAGACAATAACGCCAATCGGGAGCGCATTCAGCAATTCGTCATTGCGCTTGAACGGCGCAGCCTTGGCGTACCGCGTCCAGTCCGGCTTGAAGAGAATTTGCGCGACCTTGCGGGCGTCGGCCCAGCAGGCGGCGATCTTCTCGGCGCCGCGCGGCGTCGCGCCATGCAGCAGGACCATGTCGGGGTGTTTGGCGCGCACACGGTCGAGCGCCGTCCAGATGGCGGTCGTGTCGTTGAAGTCAGTCCCGCCGGCGAAGGCGATCTTCGCGCCAGCGGGCGTCAGCGGTTCGATCTCGGCGCGGCGCTTGGCGGCGATGAAGTCACGGCTGTCGATGATGGCGGATGTTAGCTTTGAGGCCTGCGTGCGGCTGATCAGCGATCCGCTGCGAGGCTTCCACGCGTGGCCGATATGCGCCTCGAAAAGGTGCGCCGCGACATCCCGCATGAATTCATACGCGTTGCGCCGTTCGATCAACGTGACGCCTTGGGCGATCAGGCGTTCGAGTTCGACCGAGCGGATTTCGGAGCCGTCTTGGTTGCGCTGAGAGCGTTGCTGATCCTGCTCATTGCGGTCGAGCGTCCGATCGGTTGCGGCGATGTTGCGATGAAAGAGATAGACCAGCGACCAGAGAAGGCCTTCGAGATCGGGTTCGAGGCGCGTTCCTTCAAGGGTCGCGACCAGCGCGTCGGCCATGTCGGCGACGGCGCCTTCGAGGCGCGCCGCTTCCGGCAAGGGTCTCGGATCCGGCTCGTCGCCATGGGCGCGCCAGCCATAGAGTTGCAATTCATCGAGAAGATGCGTGGTCGGCGACGATGCGGGCGAGAGTTCGGCAGTGTCGGCGTCGATTTCAGTCAGCATGGGAATGATCCTCCGGCTCTGGCGACCGCGCGACCCCGCGCGGCCTTTGATGGCGCGAAACCCGCCGGAAGCGTCGCGGGCCCGCACCCCTTCCCGGCAGTCGCTGAAGTGGCGAGGGACAGATCGGGGCCGCAGCGACAGCGAAGGAGGCCGGGGCCCGGGTTTGTTGTCGCGCGAGGAATGGCGATTGGATCAATGGGAGGAGCGCAGCGTTTCGGATTTCGCCTCCGCCAGGGGAAGAAACCCGGGGCCCGGCCTTGCGGGACCGCGCCGCTTTCGGCCTCCTCGCGCGATCCTTGATGGCCGCGCGGGGGTGCGTGGTCGCACAGCGACGGAAGTTCCTAGCTGATGGAATCGCGTCGCGCGATCAATTGACGCTTGCCCACGCGCGTCCATTATCGGTTTGCGATGAAACGCCCGATGTCGACTTCCGCCATTTGACAGCGGAGCGCTTTACGCAACGCGGCGGCGCCGCGCCTGCAAAGGTCATCGTTGAAATCGCCGAGCGACGGCATGACGATCATCGCATGGATCGACTGCGAAACGGCGAGATCCTTGAGGTCATGCGCGGCGCCGATGCCCGCATCATCGCGATCGGCGAGAATGTATAGGCGCTTTAACGTCGGCGGCAATTGAAGCGCACGGAGATTTTGCGCCGACAACGCGGCGACCATCGGCATTGACGGCGCGACGCTACGGACGGACATCACTGTCTCAATGCCTTCGCCCGCCGCCATGACGTCCTGCGCCTCGCCGAAGCGGACGCCATTGCCGGCGAGCACGCCCATCGCCTTGCGCGGAATTGACAGAGGTGCCTTGGCTATTCCGTCGCGGGACAA
>CAZNXR010000521.1:0-1856 GCA_964576815.1 uncultured Caulobacterales bacterium
TTTGGCGCCTCTACGATTTCTTCTGGATGCTGCACATCATGGACTATGAGGAGCGGGAGAACTTCAATAACCCTCTCATCCGCGCCTTCGCCGCGACGGGATTTTTCTTCGCCCTGTCAGGTCTCTATCTCGTCGGCCAGCGTATCGCCAGCGGCCGCTACAGGGACGATGTCGTGCGCCGCAACGGCCGAAGCCCGAAAACCTGAAGCTGTCATCGCAGCATGGTGAGTTGCAAGGCCGCCAGGGCGAAGGCTAGCTTGCCCGCAGAAGGCTTGTCCGGCAGGGGCGCATGGAAAGCATTTATTGGGTCCTCACCTGGGCGTGCCATCGGCGCTGCGTCCACTGTTATGACGACCGCTTTCGCCCCTATGTGCGCGAGAATTTCGCGCGCGTCGTCGGCGAGGGGCAGGGCGCCTATGCGCGCATCGTCGCCAACCTTCCGGACGACCTCTCCTTTCGCGACCGAAGCGGCGTACGAAAGCGCGGACAGATCATTTTCGCGGGCGGCGAGCTTTTGCTCGACGGCGTCCGGGAGGAGCTGTTCTATCCGGTTCTGGATGCGGTCCGCGCCCGCTACGGGGACCGCGCACCCCGGCTCGGCGTGCAGACGACGGGCGATATTCTCACCCTTGATCACGTCAGGGAGATGGTCGCGCGCGGCATCCACACTATCGCGATCGCCTCGATCGACGATTACCACGCAGGACTCGAAGGCGAAAAAAAGTTCCGTCTGATGGAGAAGGTGCGCGCGGTCATGCGCGAGGCGGGCGTTGAGGAAGTGACGCTCGGCGGCAAGTTCGACAAGCGCCTCGACATGCCGGCGCCGAAGGAACGCACCGACCCCGACGCGCCCTGTTTCCTTTTCTTCGGCGCGCAACCCGATCTCTGGATCGGCGAGTTATGGCCGCGCGGCCGCGCTTTTGCGAACGGCCTTTCGAAAGCAACCTATGCGGACAATTTCTGCGCCCGCTGGAGCGGCGGCAAGAACTTTCTAGAGTACGGCAATGCGGGGAGTGAGATCGCGATCGAACCAGACGGGTCGGTCTATCCCTGCTGCCTCAAGACCAAGGCGCCGCTCGGCAATCTGACCGAAGAACGCCTCACGGACATTCTCGACGATCTTCGCGGCGAACCGGCGCTCGCCGCGATCAATGTCGGCGATCCCGAAGCGATGGGCGAGGCTTATGGCTGGACCCGCGCGGAGTTTGAGCGCCGCTCGGAAGCGACGGACGGAACCGGGACCTTGCGCAAGAACGTCTGCCTCGGCTGCGACGCTTTCTTCGAAGAGCGGCTTGGCGATATCCTTCGTAGGCGGAGGGAAATGCGTCGCTCCAGGGCGGCCGCCTAAGCCCCTTCGCGCCGCGCGAGGAACGCGAGGCGCTCGAACAGGTGGACGTCCTGCTCGTTCTTCAAAAGCGCGCCGTGGAGCGGCGGGATCGCCTTTCTCGTGTCGCGTTCGCGCAGCACTTCCTCGGGCAGGTCCTCCGCCATCAACAGCTTCAGCCAGTCGAGGAGTTCCGACGTTGACGGCTTTTTCTTGAGGCCCGGAACCTCGCGGATTTCATAAAAGATTTTCAGCGCGTCGCCGACGAGGCGTTGCTTGATGCCGGGAAAATGCACCTCGACGATATCGGTCATGGTCTTCGGATCGGGGAACTTGATGTAGTGAAAAAAGCAGCGACGCAGGAACGCGTCCGGGAGTTCCTTTTCGTTGTTCGAGGTGATGATGACGACCGGGCGGCGCACCGCCTTCACGGTCTCGCCGGTCTCGTAGACAAAAAACTCCATGCGATCGAGTTCTTGCAGCAGGTCGTTCGGAAACTCGATGTCGGCCTTGTCGATCTCGTCGATGAGCA
>CAZNXR010000522.1:0-1848 GCA_964576815.1 uncultured Caulobacterales bacterium
GCGGCTGAAATCCTGATCGCATCGAACCTCGACCCCGCCGCCCTTGCGCGTGCATTCGATGCGCTCCTTACCGCCGCAACGCCGGATGAGGACGAGCGCGACTTGCCCGACTGGGCGAACAGCCACCCGGACACCAAAGCGCGCATCGAAAAGGCAAAGGCGCGCGCCCGTCCGGGCGGTCCGCCGCCGCTCTCCGCCGAGGACTGGGCGGCGATCACAAAGATATGTTCGCCCGCCTGACGCCTTTTGCCTTCCGCGCCCGCCGGGGTTAGCCTCGCCGTCAGGAGACGGGCTTGGGCGACTCAAAATTCAGGGCGTTCATCAGCTACAGCCACGCTGATGAGGAGTGGGGCGCGTGGCTCCAGCGGTCGCTGGAGCGCTTCCGCACGCCCAAGGACCTCGCCCGCACGATCGCCGCCAGCGGCAGGCCCGTGAGGCTATCCCCGGTCTTCAGGGACCGCGAGGACCTCCCCGTCGCGGGCAATCTCAACGAGGCCATCCAGAAGGCGCTCGCCGAAAGCGAGTTTCAGGTCGTTCTGTGCTCGCCGAACGCTGCGCGATCCCGCTGGGTGAATGAAGAGATCAAGCTTTTCAACCGGCTGCACGGTCCGGGGCGCACCTTTGCGATCATCATCGCGGGCGAGCCCGGAAGCGGCGGCGACACCGAGTGCTTTCCGCCCGCGCTGCGCTTCAGGCTCGACCGCAACGGCGAGCCGACGCCGGACGCCGCCGAGCCGCTCGCTGCGGACGCGCGCGAGGAAGGCGACGGCAAGCGCTACGCGATCCTCAAGACCGCGGCGGGAATGCTCGGCGTCGGTCTTGACGACCTTGTGCGGCGGGAAGCCAAGGCGCGCGCGCGGCGGCTGCAGGCGATTGCGGGCGGCACGAGCGCTGTCGCCGGCGTCATGGCCTTCGCCGCAATCTTCGCCATCAATCAGCGCAACGAAGCCCAACGCGCGCGCGGCGAGGCCGAAAACCTGATCGAGTTCATGTTATCGGACCTCAAAGACCGGCTCGACCCGGTCGGCCGGCTCGACATTCTCGAAGAAGTCGGCGGCAAGGTGCTTGCCTACTACGACAATCAGGACCTCAAATCGCTGGACGCCGACGCGCTCTCCCGCCGGGCGCGCGGCCTCATGCAGCTCGGCGCCGTCGACCAGCGCCGCGGCGATCTCGATGCGGCGCTAAGGGCCTTTGAAGCGGCGTATGAATCGACCGAAGAGAATCTGCGGCGCGCGCCGGGCGATCCAGATCGCATATTCGATCACGCGCAGAGCGTGTTTTACGTCGGCGATGTCGCGTCCGAACGCGGCGACTACGATGAAGCTGAAGCGCGGTTTCAAGGTTATTTTGATCTTGCTCAGCGTCTGATCAAGCTGGCCCCGGCCGATCCCAAATGGCGTCTTGAGGTCACATATTCCTCCAACAATCTCGGCGCCATCAAATACAATCGGGGAGAATACGCTGCTGCGATACCGTTCTTCAAAGAATCTGCTGAAGCGCGGCGACTGTTGTCCATCGAAACCCCTGGCGACCGCAAGCTAGCGTTCGCGCATGCTTCCGCCTTGTCCTGGCTCGCCTATGCGCAGCTTGCAATCGGCGACTTTCCTGCGGCCATTGCGACTCTCACGGAGCAGCAGGCGATTTACGATCGGTTCGACGTCGGCGGCGACACGCTCGACTATGATTCGCTCGAAAAGAAGATCACGGTGAATCGCCGGTTGGCGGAAGCCTACATCTCGCTCGGCGTACTTGATAGGGCGCAAGTTTCGTTGTCGCGCGCGGTCGCTATCGGCGAATTGCTGATGGCGCGAGAACCGGAAAACCAAAATTCGCTCGCGAATGTCG
>CAZNXR010000523.1:0-1843 GCA_964576815.1 uncultured Caulobacterales bacterium
TTGCCGAGCGATCGCCGATCAGCGATCGGCAAGGCGAATCGCGCAGAAATCCAAACGGATGCAACTGCAGTCGCAAGCACGACAGGTATCGCGATGACGTTCGGAAAACTCGTGGCGTAAAGCGCGATCCCGACGCCCGCGAAGGTCGCCGCCAGCGTCGTTAACGCCACGCGCGGGAATGCCGGCGTAAGGGGGTGCAAAGATTCGAAGCGCCAGAGCTGAACCATCGGGACTGCGGCGGTCACAACCAACGCAATTGCAGCCGCTGTCGTCACAGCGAGAAGGGGTGGAAGGCGGCCGATCAGAAGGACGCCGGCGAGCACGGCGACAGCAAGGCCGACCAAGCTTGCCGTCAATTGATGCCGAAAGGCGGCGACGACCTGCAACACAGGAAGGGAGACGCCCATCACGGCCTCAGCCGCGCGGGCGAGGAGAAGCGCGACGACGGCGGCCTGCGCGACGGCCGCGCCCGCTCCGAAAAGCGACAAGAGCGGCGCACTGCCGGCCGCCAGCACCGCCGCAAGCGGAACCGCGACGACGAAGATCAGCCGCACAGCGTAGGCGTAGATATCCCTTACTTCTGCGCGATCGTGGCGCTCAGCGATCGAGGCGAGCGGCGCAAGCACGTAGGAGAAAGCGATATTGACCAGCTGCACGACGCTTGAGAGCTTGCGCGCTATGATAAAGAGTCCGCTCGCCGCAGCGCCCTGCGAACCTGGCAAAAGCTGATTGACGACAAGCGCGGGCGCGTCGCTGAAAATTCTGGCGACGAAATTGGAGGGTAAGATCGTAATCCCGGCGAGAGCGGTGTCACGGGCGATACGCGGCCAGAACGGACCGATAAGAACGAGCGGCAGGCGATAGTGCCGCTTCAGGAGGCGAAAACATAAGAACGCCGTGATCGTCAACGAACAGAGATGAGCGATAAAGAGGCCAAGCAATCCAAGGCCGGCGAAGTAAAGAACTACGGCGACGCTGAGGCGGATCACTTGTTCCCAGACGATACGCAGGCGGATTTCCGCGCCGAACAACATGCGTGCGCGCAGGGCCGATGTTGAGACCTCGACAAACGCCCACAAAGGCAACGCCCATATGAACAGGCGCAGCGCGGGGACAAGATTTGCCGCATCGTCCTCCGAGACGTTGATGAGCAGGGCGAGGGCGGGCGCCTGCCAGGCGGCGACCGCAGCGGCTAGAAAACACGGGCCGACGCCCAGAAGCAACGCCGTGCGAAGCGCGGCCGCGGCGTCCGCGTCGTCAGCCGATCGAGGAACGGTGCGCTGCATGGCGCTCGTCATGCCGAGATCGAACACGTTCTCAGCAAGATTGATCGCCGCCCACAGGACCGCATAGAGCCCGTAGCCGGCGAGGCCGAACATCAGAACGTAAAGCGGTTGCGCCACAATCTCGACGAGCGCGCCGAGCCTTGCGAGCGCCGTAGCGCCGATGCCTTTGGCGACGCGGCGGCTCGCCCGGAATGCGGCGTCGTCTTCGGGTGCGGACATGACGGCGCGTGCTATACCGATCGGGGCCGGGCGCGGCAATGAACGCGTCCGGCGGCGCAGCGCTTGTGCGCTGCGCTCCAGGCGCGTAGGGGCGAAGTGAGCGATAGGCGAAACATGATCCGCATCCCATTCCGAATCACCGCTGTTGCGCTTGCCGTCGCGGTCGCCGCCTGTGCGGCCGGGCCGACTCCCCTCCAGTCGCCCTGGGCGCAGTCAAATCCGACCTGGGTCGAACCTTTCTCGCCCTTCCGAATCGCAGACGGCGTCTATTTTGTCGGCACAAGCGGGCTCTCAAGCTTTCTCATTACGACAGCTGAGGGTCATTTTCTGCTCGACGG
>CAZNXR010000524.1:0-1836 GCA_964576815.1 uncultured Caulobacterales bacterium
AAATGGCGCGAGTGACGGGACTTGAACCCGCGGCCTCCGGCGTGACAGGCCGGCGCTCTAACCAACTGAGCTACACCCGCAAATGGCGCTGTTCGCGCCAAGGCGAGCGGGATTAGCCGGGGGCATGGTCCCGGTCAAGGGAGAGCGCCGGCCCTCCTGCCCTAAAGCCTGTCCGGCCCCACCCGGATCACCGCCTTGCCGAAATTCTCCCCATGGAAAAGGCCGATAAAGGCGGTCGGCGCCTCGGCGAGGCCGTCATAGACGGACTCGCGGAACTTGATCTTCCCCGCCGCCAGCAGCGGGGCGACCTCCATCGCGAACTGCGGCGCAAGATGGAGATAGATCGAGACGATGAAGCCCTGCGCCAGCGCGCTGCGCCCGATAAGGTTGATGAGGTTCGGCGGGCCCGGTTCCGGTTCGGCGTTGTTGTACATGGAGATCATGCCGCAGAGCGCGATGCGCGCGCCCATGGCGATGCAGTTGAGCGCCGCCTCAAGGTGCATGCCGCCGACATTCTCGAAATAGCAGTGGACGCCGTCGGGCGCGGCCGCCGACAACGCTTTCGTCAGCGCCGCGGCGTCCTTGTAGTCGCGATAGTTGAGCGCGACATCGCAGCCGCCTTCTTTCAGCAGCCAGTCGCACTTTTCCTTCGAGCCGGCCGAGCCGACGACGCGCGCGCCCTTGTGCTTGGCGAGCTGGCAGACGAGCGAACCGACCGCGCCCGCCGCGCCCGAAACGAAGACCGTCTCGCCGGGGTTCGGCTTCATGATCTGCGTCAGGCCCGCCCAGGCGGTAAGGCCCGGCATGCCGAGAACGCCGAGGTATGCGGACAAGGGCGCCAGCGCCGGATCGACCTTTTGAAGTCCCGCGCCGCTCGACACCGAATATTCCTTCCAGCCGCCCTGAAAGGCGACGACATAATCGCCCCGCTGAAAGCCGGGATTGCGGCTCTCGACGACTTCGCTGACGGCGCCGCCGTCGAGGGGCTCGGTCAGCGAAAAGGGCGGGATGTAGCTTTTGACGTCTGCGCGCATGCGACCGCGCATATACGGATCGACCGACATCCAGACCGTGCGCAGGAGGACCTCGCCCTCGCGAATCGGACCGAAATCCAGCGTCCTGGTGACGAAATCGTCCGCGCGCGGAAGGCCTTGCGGATAGGCCTTGAGGAAAATCGCCTTTGATTGCGTGGGCATCGGGGCCTCTTCATGGGTTGCTCGCGGCGAATTTACCGCTAAGGGCCGCCCGCACAACCGCTTGCCGCAGCAAAGCCTTAATTGCCGACGTTTCCGCCGTAATTGCGCCCGAAGCCCCGCCAATATCGGAACCACGAAAGAAAGGCTGCGGAGCCGAGCGTTGCGTTCCCCGAGGAGAGGCGCCCGCACTAAAGGAGGGTCACCATGAAGATGATGCTTGTTGGTCTTGGCGCGCTCGGCCTCTTGGCGACGGGTTGCCAGTCGACCGGAGAAGGCGCGCTCTACGGCGCTGCACTCGGCGCGGCGGGCGGCGCGGTCGCTGGTGAAATTTTCGCAGGCTCGCCCGGCCGCGGAGCCGCTTACGGCGCGCTCATCGGCGCGGCGCTCGGCGCCTATGAAGGTTGTTCACGCGCCGGGACGTGCGGCGGCCGCGCCCGCGACCACGGCCGGCGCCGCTATGACCGCTATTCGGATCGCTATTATTATGACGATCCCTGCTATGGCGACACCTATTGGGAAGACGGCCGTTTCCGCAACTATGGCCCGAAGGGCTATCGCGGCCGCTGCTGACCCTATCCGGGGAGACTAGTTGCGTATCAGGAGCCCGCGCCGGCGACGGCGCGGGTTTTCTCATGCGTTA
>CAZNXR010000525.1:0-1835 GCA_964576815.1 uncultured Caulobacterales bacterium
TGGGCGGCAAGCGCTTCGAACTTGTTGGGCGCCGTGCGGAAGTGCAGTTTCGTGATCGCCGCGATGCGTTCGGCGACCTTGACGTCGAAGCCCTTGGGGCTCGCAAGGCCTGTGCCGACGGCGGTGCCGCCCTGCGCCAGCTCCATCAGCATCGGCATCGTCATCTCGATGCGGGCGATGCCGTTCTCGACCTGTTTGGCGTAGCCCGAAAACTCCTGCCCGAGCGTCACCGGCGTTGCGTCCTGCGTGTGCGTGCGGCCGATCTTGATGATGTCTTTCCACGCCTGCGCCTTGTCGTTGAGCGCGTTGCGCAAGCTTTGCAGCGCGGGGATCAGGCGGTGGTGGATTTCCTCTGCGCAGGCAATGTGCATTGCGGTCGGGAAACAGTCGTTCGACGACTGGCTCATATTGACGTGGTCGTTCGGATGGACGGGCTTTTTCGAGCCCATTTCGCCGCCCAGCATTTCAATCGCGCGGTTCGAGATCACCTCGTTCGCGTTCATGTTCGACTGCGTGCCGGAGCCTGTCTGCCAGACGACGAGCGGAAAATGATCGTTTAGCTTACCCTCGATGACTTCCTGCGCCGCCTTGACGATGACCTCGCCGATCTTCGGGTCGAGTTTACCGAGCGCCATGTTCGCTTCGGCGCTCGCGCGCTTGACGATGCCGAGCGCGCGCACGATCGAGGCTGGCTGGCGCTCCCAGCCGATCCTGAAATTGTTGCGGCTACGCTCGGCCTGCGCGCCCCAATAGCGCGAAGCATCGACCGCGATGGGGCCGAAGGTGTCGGTCTCGGTGCGGGTTTTCGTCATGGCGCGCGCTCTTTGAATTGCGCTCGCGGTTTAACGGGCGCCCCTTGCGGCGGCAAGCGTCAGAAGAAGAGCGGGGTTGCGCGCAGGCAGGGCGCGCAAGTCTGCTCGCTGCTCATAGCGGCCGGCTTGACCGCGGCGATCGCTGCGAAGAGCGCCGCCACAAGGATTATCGCCGCCGCCCGCTTCATCGCCTCAATTTTCGTTGCCAAGTGTCCTTGACATAGGACGTATACCCGCATATGTCAAGGATGCTTGGCAAACGAAAGGTGGGTTGAAGCCATGAAGAAAATGATTGTCGCGCTGGTCTGGGGGCTTGCCGTCGCCTTCTGGATCGGGATTTTCGTTTATAAAGGCGTCGCCGATCCGACGACAAAGGAATGGACTATGGCCGTCATCGCCGGCGCGCTCTCCCTTGAGGTTGCATTCTGGGTGACCGCCGCGGTGCTTGGAATCACGCTACTCCAGAGCCGGAAAGCGTTCTTCGCGTTCTTCATGCGCCCGTTCCGGCGCGGCGACAGATGAGCAAGGGATAAGGTGACCGGGCTCGAAGGGGAAACGTCCGCCCATGCGCGCGCGCGTCTGTTGCGGCGCGCGCGTCGCTGGGCGCTCGAATTGGCGCTGGCGCTCGCCTTTCTCGCCTGCGTATTTTTTGCAGAAAGCGCAGGGCAGGGCGCGGCGGCGATTGCTGCCATCGCGGCGGCGGTCGCGGTGCTCGCCGCATGGTTCGTTTTTTATATCCGCTGGCACCTCTCATTCGACGAGTTCGAGCGCACGCTCGAGCTGCAGGCGATTGCGCTCGCCGCCGGGATCGTCATCGTCGCGGCGAGCGGCTGGGGTCTTGCGGAGATGATCCTCGACGCGCCGGCGGCGCCGATCGTCTTCGTCGCGCCGGCGTTCTCGACGGTCTATGGGATCATCCGCATTCTGATGGGCCGCGCCTACCGATGAAAAACTCCTTGCGCGAGCTCCGCGCCGAAAAGGGCTGGAGCCAGGCGCGGCTCGCCGAGCTCGCGCATGTCTCGC
>CAZNXR010000526.1:0-1834 GCA_964576815.1 uncultured Caulobacterales bacterium
ATCGAGAAACGGCAAGCGCGACTGCGCGCCCGCAGCGAAGCGAGGATACCTTTCGTTGATCGGTTACGATCACCGAAAGAGCGTATAACGCGACGATATCGTCGTCGGCGCTGCTCCGGATCGATCACATTTGTGGGCGGGCGCTTTCAGCTTCCCCCGGGTTTTGCCATGATAAAGTCGGGACGAGGCGGGGCCATGACGATAGCGGCTGCGGAAATGTTGTGGACGGCGGTCGCGGGTTATCTCGCGATCGGCCTGGCGTTCGCGCTCTTCTTCACCTTCGCCGGCGCGCCGCGGATTGACCGCGCGGCAGGCGGGACGGGGCTGCTGTTTCGCCTGCTCATCCTTCCGGGTGCGGCTGTGCTTTGGCCGCTGCTTCTTCTGATGTGGCTGACCGGCGCCGGCGCGAACAGGCGGGACAGATCATGAAGCGCGCGCACCGGCGACTTCATATGCTGCTTTGGCCGATCGCGTATCTGACGGGAGCGCTCGGCTTGGTGGCCGCGATGCGGGCCGTTCCCGCCGAGCCGGTAAGCGACATTCCCTCCGCCGCCATTACCGATGAGGGACGCTGATGGGCGCGACCTACAAGGCGGTGCAGTGGAACGGCAACAAGGTCGTCTACAACCTTTATGTTTTTGTCGCGCTCGCCGCCTTCATCGGCGTTTTCATGAGCGTCGGATTGATGACGCATCCGACCGGCCATACGGCCGATCCGGTCGTGCTTCTCATTCGCGCGCTCGGTTGCGCAGCCTTCCTGATGCTGACGATCATCTTGTTGATCGGGCCGCTGGCGCGTCTCAATCGCCGCGTCCTGCCGCTGCTCTACAATCGCCGTCACCTCGGGGTCATGACGTTTCTCGTCGCATCGGCGCATTTCGGTCTGTCTCTCTTCTGGTATCACGGCGGCGGGCCGCTCAACCCCTTCGTGTCGCTTCTCGTCTCCAACCCGCTTTACAACTCCGCGCCTGGATTTCCTTTCGAAGCATTCGGCCTCGCCGCATTCGCCGTGCTGTTCCTCCTCGCGGCGACGAGCCATGATTTTTGGCTCAATAACCTGTCGGCGCCGGTGTGGAAGGCGCTGCACATGCTCATCTATCCCGCCTACGCGCTGCTGGTGCTGCATGTCGCTTTCGGCGCGCTGATGACGGAGAAGTCGCCGGTCTATCCGGCGCTGATGGTCGCCGCGCTCACGCTGGTTTCAGGCGCTCATCTTCACGCAGGGTTCCGCGAATGGCGCCGCGACAGCGGGATGAAGGGCGTCAAGGCGGTGCAAGGCTGGATCGAGGTATGCGACCCGGCGGATATTCCAGATGGGCGCGCCGTGATCGCGCCGCTTCCCTCCGGCGACCGCGTCGCGGTGTTTCGCAAGGGCGGACGGCTGCACGCGATCGAAAACGCCTGCCGCCATCAGAACGGACCGCTCGGCGAAGGCTGCCTCAAGGATGGGCTCGTCACCTGCCCGTGGCATGGCTGGCAGTATCGGCTTGAAGACGGCGTGTCGCCGCCGCCCTATTCGGAACGGGTCGCCACCCACGACGTAAAGCAGTCTGACGCCGGCCGCGTGCTCGTCCGTGTGAAGAAGAATCTGCTCGGACAAGCGGGCGCCTTCATCGAAACGGGGACGGCGCCATGACCCTGAACCGCGGCGTCGTTCCCCCGGTCGGTGACGATGACATGTTCATCGGCTGGGCCAAAGCGCCCGCGGTCGATCGTCGCTTCCTGCTCGGTGCGATGCCGTTGACCCTCGCCGGTACGACAGGGCTCGGCTGGCTGGTCGCGACAGAGCTCGGCGATCCGGGCGCCGGACGATGGGAACAGGGCGCGACCCATG
>CAZNXR010000527.1:0-1833 GCA_964576815.1 uncultured Caulobacterales bacterium
CATAGCCGAGGCCGAAAATCGCAACCTTCATCGCCCTTTTCCTCACCAGCGGGCGACGGTGTTCTCGCAAACAAGTCTTAATCCTTTGCACGCGCACCGGAGGGTTGCGCGACAACACCGGCGATTCTCCTGTCGGATGAAAATGCGCGGCGCGCGCCGAATATGGTTGCCTGGGCGTTAACGGCGCGGCAGCATCGCAGCGGCTTAATGGAGGTTCGCCATGTCGCATATCGGGCGCGCTGCCGCCGCCGCCTTCGTCTTTTCCCTCTTCGCCGCCGAAGCATCGGCCGCGACGCGCACGAGCGAGCGCGGCGTCACCGTTTTCCGCGGCGCGAAACCCGCCGCGCTTCCCGTGGAAGCGGCGCCCGCGCCGCGCGCCGCCTGCCCGGAAGTCAAGATCGCCGTCACCGCCGTCTGGCCGGCGCGGCGCTTCCGCCAGCAGGGCTTCTGGTCGGGCGACGGCCTCGTCACGGCGTCGATGCGCGCCGCGCGCCGCCCGACGACGCAGGGTTTTTACGCCGACCGCATCGCCGCAGGCCTCTAACCGAGGCTGGGGTCCAGCTTGACGCACGCGGCCATCAGCTCGTGCACGGCGGCGACGGAGCTGTCGAACATTTTCTTTTCGTCGGCCGTGAAGGAAACCTCGACGATCTTCTCGACACCGTTTTCGCCGACCACGATCGGCACGCCGACATAAGTGTCCTTGACGCCGTACTGGCCGGTCAGATGCGCCGCACACGGAATGACCATGCGCTTGTTCCGGAGATAGCTTTCCGCCATCTGAATCGCCGAGGCGGCCGGCGCGTAATAGGCCGAACCGGTCTTCAACAGCGCGACGATCTCGCCGCCGCCCTTGCGCGTGCGGTCGACGATCGCGTCGATCTTCTCCTGCGTCGTCCACCCCATTTTCACGAGGTCGGGAAGCGGCATCCCTGCGACCGTCGAATAGCGCACCAGGGGAACCATGGTGTCGCCGTGCCCGCCGAGCACGAAGGCGGTGACGCTGTCGACGGCGACGTTGAACTCCTCCGCGAGGAAAAGGCGGAACCGCGCCGAATCGAGAATGCCCGCCATGCCGATCACTTTCTTCGTCGGCAGGCCTGAAAACCGCTGCAACGCCCACACCATCGCGTCGAGCGGATTGGTGATGCAGATGACGAAGGAATTGGGGGCGTACTGACGAATCCCCTCGCCCACCGACTTCATGACTTTGAGGTTGATGCCGAGAAGATCGTCGCGGCTCATGCACGGCTTCCTCGCGACGCCGGCCGTCACGATGCAGACATCGGCGCCGGCGATGTCCTTGTAGTCCTGCGTGCCCTTGAGCTTCGAGCCGTAGCCGTCGACGGGCGCCGACTGCGCGATGTCGAGCGCCTTGCCCTGGGGCAGGCCCTCAGCGACGTCGAACAGCACGATCTCGCCGAGGTCCTTCTGCGCGGCGATGTGGGCGAGCGTGCCGCCGATCATGCCGGAACCGATCAGCGCAATTTTCGTGCGGGCCATGGAAATCTCCTCAAGGGGTGAAAAAGTCGCGCGCTCTATAGGGGGTTTGGGCGGTGTCAGGAAGGCGGAGGGGATTGAACAGTCAGTCGGGAATGCGGATTGGGGCGAGGGGCTATGGTGAATAGTGAGTGGTGAATAGGGAATAGGGAACAGGGAGTAGCGTTCGCGCCGCCCTCTCCCCCGCTCATTCCCCATTGCCCCTGCCGATTGACCATTCACTATTCACCACCCAAAGCTCCGCCCGCGCCGCGGGAAGGGTTTCCCCGGCGGTATGCATGGAAAGGCACGTTCCTTCAGACGGAGAGGCTGCGCGGGACGCGGAGCATCCTG
>CAZNXR010000528.1:0-1830 GCA_964576815.1 uncultured Caulobacterales bacterium
CATCGCCAGCACGTCTTTGGTTCGTTCGAGACCTTCAACGCCGTCGTTTACGAGCCGCGCAAGCAGCCGCTGGCGACCGAGCAGTCAAAGCCTGTCTCAGTCATTGGGAGCGCGTAAGCGGTGGCGCATCTCGATCATCATTACCCGGTCTTCACGACGTTACAGTCAATTCGCAAGCCCAGAATCATGCGCGCGGTCGGCATACTGCTGTCGGTCGGGGTCGCCGCCGCGATCGGGTTTCTGGCGTTCACGCCCTGGGTGCAGACGACGGCGGGGGCCGGCGTCGTCACTGCGCTCAATCCGAACGACCGCCTTCAGCAAATCAACGCGCTCGTATCCGGCCGCATCGACGAGTGGTATGTACGCGACGGCAGCATTGTAAGAGCCGGCGATCCGATCCTGAAAATCGCCGACAACGATCCCCAGCTGATCGAACGGCTTGAATCAGAGCGCGCTCAGGTTCAGGCGAAAAAAGACGCGACGCTTTCCGCGCTAGCCACCGCTGAAATTGACCTGCGCCGCATGCAGGATCTCTTCAACAAGGGACTTGCGGCGCGGCGAGAGTATGAGCAGGCGCAGATCGCCGTCCAGAACATGCGCGGGCGCGTCGCCGAGGCTGAAGCCGAACTCAATCGCGCGGAAGTCAATCTGACGCGTCAGTCGGCGCAGATTGTGCGTGCGCCGCGTGACGGGGTCATCCTCAGGGTCAACGCCGGCGACGCTGCGACCTTCATCGAAGCCGGAAAGGAGGTCGCGAGCTTCGTGCCGACCGGCATCGAACGCGCGGTTGAAATCTTTATCGACGGTCGCGATGTGGCGCTGGTGAAGGCGGGCGCCAAGGCGCGGCTTCAGTTTGAAGGTTGGCCGGCGGTGCAGTTCAGCGGCTGGCCCTCCGTCGCGGTCGGCACCTTCGCGGCGGAGGTCGTCGCGATCGACCCTTCCGCGGATGCCAGCGGGCGCTTCCGCGTGCTGCTGGTCGAGCGAACAGACGACATTAATCCGGAGAGCCGCTGGCCCGACGAGCAGTTCGTGCGGTTCGGCGCCACGGCGCGCGGCTGGATTCTTCTGGAAACGGTCTCGGTCGGCTATGAGATCTGGCGCCAGCTCAACAATTTCCCGCCGTCGATGCCGTCCAGCGGCGAAAACGCGAACGGCGCGTGATGCCCCGGTTCCTAACGCTCATCGCCGCTGTTCTATTCGCCGGCGCCGCGGCTGCTCAGGACTATTTGGCCCCGGAGGAAGTGCTCGCCGCCTCCGCAGCGCACTTTCCTGAAATCCTTGAGGGCCTCGCCAATCGCCGCGCTGTCGAAAGCGGCGCCGAGGAGGCGCGCGGGGCCTTCGACCTCGTTTTCGAGAGCGAGGGCAAGCAGTATGCGACCGGCTTCTACAACGGCCGCGAAGTCGGCGCCCGGGTGCGTCAGGAAATCGCCCCGTTAGGCGCGCGCGTTTATGGCGGCTACCGCGTGTCCGACGGGACGTTCCCGGTCTACGAGGACATCCGGTTCACCAACACCGGCGGCGAGTTGAGCGTCGGCGCGGTCTTTTCGCTGTTGCGCGACCGCGACATCGATGAACGGCGATTCCGCATTACCGACGCGGCGCTGGCGCTCGATCAGGCTGACCTTGAGTTTCTGCTTACCCAGATCGGCGTGCAGCATAAGGCGCTTCTCGCTTATTGGCGCTGGGTCGCCGCTGGCCGCCAACTGACGGTCTACGAAGAGCTTCTGAAGATCGCCCGCGATCGCCAGTCCGGACTCGAAGAGCAGGTGCGCGCCGGCGCGCGTGCGCGCATCTTCCTGACGGAAAATCTCCAGAACATCGCGCGGCGCC
>CAZNXR010000529.1:0-1829 GCA_964576815.1 uncultured Caulobacterales bacterium
GTCATATTCCTCCCGTCTGCTCAAAATTATATGATTGAAATCGTCACCGCCCCGCCAGCATCGCGACTTTGAACAGCGCGCGCTCGGCGATTTCGAGGTCGGGCATGCCCGTTGATTTCGCGCCAAGCTCGGCGTCAAGGAGCGCTTCCAATGCGGCGTCGATTTTCGGGAGCGGCCAGCGGCGCAGACGCGCTTCGAAGGCGCGCTTTTCCATGAAGAAAACCGGCGGCCGGAGGCGCCCCATCGCGGTTTCCGCGCTCGCGCCTTCGGCGATCATGCCTTGCGCGGCCCGGAGCCGCGTCATCTCGCGCTGCGCGAGGCGGAGCGTGCCGATGGCGCCGGCGCCTGCGCCCTGAAGGCGGTGGAGCGCGACGGCGAGCCGCTCCATCGCGCCGTCGGCGGCGGCGCCCGCCGCCTCGCCCGCCGCGTCCGAAATCGTATCGACAAGGCTCGCCTTGACGTCGTCGAGGCTGATCGAGGCGGGGCCGTCGCGCACCGCCTTCGGTCCTTTGTAGAGGATCAGCTTGTCGATCTCGGCGCGCGACAGGCCGCGATCCTCACCGAGGAAGGAGACGAGAAGATCGAGCGCGCCCTCGTCGAACCCGAGGTCCTCCGCCTTCGCGGCCTCGACGGCGAGCGCGCGGATGTCGGCGGGCGCGTCGGCGTAGCAGGGCAGGGCGATGCAGGTTTTCGACGCCTCGAATGTCTTGCGAAGGCCGGAGGACTTGGCGAGGTCGCCCGCTTCGACGATGAGAACGCCGTTGGCTTTCAGGTACCCCTTGTCGAGCCCTTCGACGGCGATCTTCGCCGCTTCGGCGGCGCCTTCGCCGGCCGTCCTGATACGGACGACCCGCTCGCCGCCCATCAGCGACAGCGCGCAAAGCTCGTCGGCGAGGCGCGAGGGCTGGCCTTTAAGGTCGCCGTCCTGGAGGTCGAGATAGTTGAAGGGGTCCTTGAAATCGGGCGTGATCTGCGAGGCGATCCTGTCCGCCCGTTCGCGCACGAGGCCGAGATCGGGCCCGTAAACGAGAACCGCGCCGACGCCTTGCCCGCGCGCGCCGAGAAAGGCGTCGATCGCCTTGCCCTTGAGCGCGGTCAATTCTTTTCCGCGGCGATCTTCAAGAGCGCATCGCGCTCGATGTCCTCGACGAGCTGCGCGGCCGCCTTCTCGCGCGCCGTTTCTTCGGCGTAGAGCGTCGAATATTGCGAATCGACGATGTTGAAGGAGGCGATCGAGACGACCCTTCCCGTATAGCGCTTGCCGGAGCCGCGCTCGGTGAGCGTGTAGTTGGCGACGAGGTTGTAATTATAGCGCGTGACCGAGGCGTCGATCTGCACGGCGAGCTGCTGCGCCTGTTCGCGCGCCGTCACCGTCAGATCATAAAGCGCGTCGGCGTCGTCCTCGCGCATGCGGCGCGCGAAGGCGCGCGAAATGATCGGCGTGATCGCTTCATTCGCCTGGATATCGACGAGCGCCATGCGCGTAAGGCCGGAACCGCCGCCGCCCTCCGTCGCATAAAGCGGACGAAAACCGCAGCCCGAAAGGAGAAGGGCGGAGAGGAGGAGGAAGTGTTTCATGGGTCGAGCATAGCGGCTAACGGCGAAAG
This sequence comes from uncultured Caulobacterales bacterium, assembly GCA_964576815.1. GTDB lineage: Bacteria > Pseudomonadota > Alphaproteobacteria > Caulobacterales > Parvularculaceae > Amphiplicatus. The sequence continues at coordinate 1,608 of CAZNXR010000529.1, forward strand.
AGCGAAAGCGGGGTTCCCGGGTCTTTTTTCCGGCGCCGGCGCTTTGCGGGGAATCGTTTCGCGCCGACCCTTCGCTTCCCCCTTGCGGGGAGGCCAAAACCGCGCAGCGGGGGGGTTGGTTCTTTCCATCGGCAGACAGGTTTGTGGAGGGAGCGCGCCCCCCACCCGAAAGTCGCCGTCGCGACTTTCGACCTCCCCGCAAGGGGGAGGTGAAGAAGTCTC
>CAZNXR010000530.1:0-1823 GCA_964576815.1 uncultured Caulobacterales bacterium
CGCCTGAGGGGATTTCTCGCCTTTCACTGGGAACGCCGATACACTCGCGCGCTCGCAGGCGGAGGGCGTCAGGCTGTGATTGGGATCAATTTTGATCGACTGCGGCTGGAGCAAGTTGCGGGCGGATTGAGCCTTGCACTCTCGCCGCTCATTCCCGCGAAAGCGGGAATCCCCGCCTCAAAGCGCAGCGCTACGCATCTCCGGATCCCCGCTTGCGCGGGAATGGGTGGAAGCGAAGTTTTCTCAACTTGGTCGCAACAGGCGATCGCTCCGCGCACGCGGCATCGGCTGTAGCCGCCGGGCGCCATGCAGATCGATTTTCTCCAGACGGCGATTTTTTTCCTCGTCACCGCCGCGGTCGGCTTCTTCACCTGGCTGAAATGCCGAACGCCGCGCACCCGTACGGGCGACAGCAACCGCGACTACTTCCTCGCGGGCGGATCGCTCACCTGGCCTTATATCGCGGGCTCGATCACGCTCACGAATCTGTCGACCGACCAGCTTGTCGGCATGAACGGCAACCAGATGCTGCTGATCGCGTGGTGGGAGCTCGCCGCGGTGACCGGCCTCGTCATTCTCGCCTATGTCTTCCTGCCGCTTTACTACAAATACAAATGTACGACGACGACGGAGCTGCTTGAGAAAAAGCTCGGCGGCAAGGCGCTGCGCGCGACGATTTCGACGCTGTTTCTGCTCGGCGGAGCCTTCATCTACCTGCCGATCGGACTTTATACCGGCGCGCTGTTCATGAAGACGATGTTCGGCGCCGATCTGCCGATCGTCGTGATCGCCGGCGCGCTCGCGGCGGTCGGCGCGGCCTATGCAATCTTCGGCGGGCTGCGCGCGGTCGCGGTGTCCGACACCTATAGCGGCGTCGGCATTCTCGGCCTTGCGCTCCTCGTCGCGTTTCTCGCAGCGCAAGCGATCGGTTTCGACTTCTCCGACATTCCGGCCGAGCGTCTCACCATGATCGGCGACAAGACGTCGCCCATTCCGTTTTCGACGCTTTTCACCGGAATGATCTTCATCCAGATCTTCTACTGGAGCTTCAACCAGACGATCACGCAGCGCGCGATGGCCGCGCCCTCGCTCGCGGAGGCGCGGCGCGGCGTCCTCGCCGCCGCCGGCATCCGCCTCCTCATCATCCCGGTCATCATCGCCGTCCCCGGCATCGTCGCGTACAAGCTCTATGGCGAGATCGGCGATGCAGCCTATGGGCGCATTGTCGCCGAGGTGCTGCCGTCAGGGCTCTCCGGCGCCTTCGCCGCGATGATGGCCGCCGCGGTGCTGACCAGCGTCAACAGCGGGCTCAACTCCGCCGCCGCGCTCTATGTGTGCGACATCCACGAGCCCTATTTCAAACCGAACCCGCGCGTGCGCGAACTCGCCGTCGCCATCACCATCGGCCTCACGCTCTTCGCCGTCGCTCTGGTGCCGGTCTATTCGGGCGCAAAGTCGATCATCAATCTCGTGCAGCAGCTGAACGGCCTCCTCTCGATGCCGATTCTCTCGGCGTTCTTCCTCGCGATTTTCTTCAGGAACGTCGATCCGCGCGCCGCCCTCGCCGCCGTCATCGCCGGCGCAATCGGCTATGGGCTCGCCTCATTCTTCTGGGTGAAAGACATCCACTACATCCACACGATGCTGATGACGCTTATCGCCTGCATGGCGTTTGCGCTGGCGCTCAACCGGTTGGCGTTCGGGCGGACGGCGACGCTGAGTCTTGAGGATTTTCGGGGCGCGTAGGGGCTGGCGGCGAAGGCAGGAAGACTTCGAACCCGCAGGGTTCGCAAGCGCGACCGCGCGCCGGCCGGTCAGGCCGC
>CAZNXR010000531.1:0-1809 GCA_964576815.1 uncultured Caulobacterales bacterium
GAAATGTCGTACAGCGATTTCACTATTGTTTCGAACAGGCGCCCGGGAGCTGGTACCCGGCCATCCTGGAGGAGCGCGCGCTTCCCGCCTGCGGCGAGGCGTTTACGATTGCAGGTCCGGGCGGCGAGGTCGCTGCGACGGCTTTTCGCCAGCATCACGGACCGGTCGATTCCTTCGGCTTCCGCATCGGCGATCTCGCCTATTCAAGCGACGTCGCAGCGCTGCCCGAAGACAGTTTCGACACCCTCGCCGGCGTCAAGATCTGGATCGTCGACGCTTTGCAGATGACGCCGCATGGAACGCACGCGCACCTTGAGCGGACACTCGAATGGGTCTCTGTCGTCAAGCCGGAGAGGGCGATCCTCACCAATCTCCACGTCACCATGGATTACGATACCCTCCGGGGCCTTCTGCCGCCCGGCGTGGAGCCCGCCTTTGACGGGCTTAGCGTCGAATTCTGATCTGGTTATCCGGACGTTAACGGACGGCCGGCTAAGCTCGCCGCCGGGAATTGCGAAGAAGGCTCGCCAATGGCGACCCAGTCAAAACAAACGATCAGCCGAACGCGCCGCAAGGTCAGGATTGTCGGGTTCAACGACATGCTGACCGAGGGCTTCGTATTCCTCGCCTATAATCAGCGACTTTCCGACCTCCTGAACGACGACCGCGACTTCCTGCCAATTGAAACCGACGAAGGCGAGGTCAGGGTCATCTCCAAGCGCGCGATCATGGAAGTCGAAGTTCTCGAAATGGACAGAGCCGCTTCGCCGCCGGGCAAGCGCCTCGACGACACCGTCAGCGTTCTTTCGCAGAACGCCTATGACGTTCTTGGCATGCCGCATGATGCTGATGACGCTACGATCCGTCTGCGTTATCTCGAGCTCAAAGATCAACTCACGGCGACGTCCATCGCGCGATCAACAAGCAATCGCGATCTTCTGCTCGCCGCCGAACAGATCGCCAAGCGCTACGACGCGGCCTACGATTCCATCACCAACGCGCGAAAGATCGAAGCGATCGCCATCGCAATGCGGGAAGCCCAGCCCAAACGCCGACGCTTCGGGGAGGCCTGAAGCGATATCGGGCCGATTTGCGACAATACAAATTGTGCGATAAACGGGTGCGCGGTGAGGGGCGCTGGTAGGCGGCGCTCGCATCAACGTCCCGGCCGATAATCGCGCGTCGCCTCGCCCAGCAGCGCGTCCAACGTCATCGCCGGGCTCTTGAAGTCCTCGTTTGCGAATAACGGCGCCTGGTCGGCGAAATGCGGCGATGAAGCATCGAGCGTCGCCGCGCCGAATTGATGAACGGTGCGGATGCGCTGGGCGCCGCCTTCAAGCCATTCGACCAGCATCACATAGGTATCGCCGGCGACCGCTTCTCCCGACCCTTTGGATAGGTCGGAAATCGAATAGATGGCGCGCAGCGTGTCCGGCCCGCCATTGAGCGGCAAACTTACTGTCCCGCGAACTAGCAGGTTCGCCTCTCCCCATTCAGGGTCGATCCTGCCGAACCCGGCCTTAAGGTCCGCGACCGCTTTCCTCAGCGCTTCGTTGGGATCGGGATGGGGCGCGTCGTCGCCGTTGAGAAGGATGCCCAGCGCATAGCGGCCGAATGTCACCGCCAGCGCCGCGCTGCGGCTTTCGCGATTCGTTCGGCCGTCCCATCGCGCAAGAAGCTTCAAGGCTTCCGCAACGCTCTCCTCGCCCGAAAGCGCCGGGTCTGCAAGCGCGCTATTGATCAGCTTACGGATATTCGAGTCGGCCGAATAGGCGACGTCCATCTTGTACCCGATGAACTCCTCCTCGG
>CAZNXR010000532.1:0-1808 GCA_964576815.1 uncultured Caulobacterales bacterium
TCGAGCCGTCATGGCCCGCAGCGGCGCCTTTCTTCTCGCCAACCTGCGCGATCTTTGGAAGGACGCCCTTGGCGAGCACCTTGCCAAGTTCGACGCCCCACTGATCGAACGAGTTCACGCCCCAGAGGACCCCCTGGCAGAAGACCTTGTGCTCATAAAGCGCGATGAGGGCGCCGAGCGGTTCGGGGCCGAGGCGCTCCATCAAGATTGCGTTCGACGGCCGGTCGCCGGGGAAGACCTTGTGCGGAACGAGCGCCTCGATTTTCTCGCGCGCCAGCCCTTCGCGCGCGAGATCGGCGCGCACCTGCGCCGCGCTTCGGCCGAGCATCAGCGCTTCGGGCTGGGCGAGGAAATTCGCGAGCAGCTTTTCGTGATGATCGCCGAGCGGCGAGGCGGAGAGCGCCGCCGCGATGAAGTCGCAAGAGATGACGTCCGTACCCTGATGAATGAGCTGGTAGAAGGCGTGCTGGCCGTTGGTGCCGGGCTCGCCGAAGAGGACGGGGCCGCTGCCGCGCGCAAGCGCGCCGCCGTCCTTCGTCGCCCGTTTGCCGTTCGATTCCATGTCGAGCTGCTGGAGAAAAGCGGGCAGCCGGTGGAGATGCTGGTCGTAGGGGAGGATCGCGTGCGCGGCCGCGCCTGAGACGTTCCGGTTCCAGACGCCGACAAGCGCGAGGAGCGCGGGCATATTGCGCGAAAGGGGGCTCGCCCGGAAATGCTCGTCCATCGCGTTCGCGCCCCTGAGCAACGCCTCGAACGCCGGCCAGCCGCACTGGAGCGCGATTGACAGCCCGATCGCCGACCACAGCGAATAGCGCCCGCCGACCCAGTCCCAGAAGATGAACATGTTTTCCGGCGCGATGCCGAACGCGGCGACGGCGCGGGCGTTCGTCGAGAGGGCGATGAAATGCTTCGCGACCGATCGTTCGTCGCCGCCATGGGCGAGAAACCAGCGCCGCGCGCTGTCGGCGTTGGTCATCGTTTCCTGCGTCGTGAAGGTCTTCGACGCGACGATGAACAGCGTCGTTTCGGGATCGACCGCCTGTAGCGTGTCGGCGAGATGCTGGCCGTCGATATTGGAGACGAAGAAGGCGCGACGCCCCTTCAGCCAATGGGGCCGCAGCGCCTCGACCGCCATCAGGGGCCCGAGATCCGATCCGCCGATGCCGATATTGACGATCGTATCGAGCGGCCGGCCGGTGAAGCCCTTGAGCGCGCCCGCCGCCATGCGCTCGGCGAAGGCTTTCATCTTTGCGCGTTCCGCCGCGATCAGCGGGGCGACATCTGCGCCGTCCACCGGGTAGGCCCGGCGGGAAGAATCACGCAGGGCGACGTGGAGCACCGCGCGATCTTCGGTCGTGTTGATCTTCGCGCCCCCGACCATCGCGGCGATCGCGCCTTCAAGATCGAGAGCGCGTGCGAGCGCAAAGAGACCGTCGCGCGCGTCCCGCGAAATCCGGTTCTTGGAATAATCAAGGTAAAGGCCGGCCGCTTCGACGGAGAAATCGGCGGCGCGACGCGGGTCGGCGTCGAACAGCGAGACGGCGCGCGTCTTGCCGAGCGCCGCGCCGAGCCGATCAAGCTCCGCCCAAGCGGCATCTGTTGACAGGCTCATCGCGGATTAACCATCAAACGCTTCGCGGCGTTGATAATGATTTTAGCAAGTCGCCTCAACCGATCTTAAGGGCGACGCGGTAGGTAGCGCTGCATGACTGCTGGAACCCGCACCCTGATCGTCCGCCGCCTGATGCGCAACGCCGTCGTCGTCATCGCCGCGACGGCGATCTTCGGCTTCAAGGCGGCCGAACGCG
>CAZNXR010000533.1:0-1808 GCA_964576815.1 uncultured Caulobacterales bacterium
ACGCACGATCGCCGGGGCCCTGCCCCTCTCTATCGCACGCGCGGACGGGGCCCGCGCCAGCAATGAGCGGAGCTATCAGCTCGCCACGGGCCGCGCTGTTTTCCTCGACGGCGGCGACGCGCTCGCCAATGAGAAATGGCTCGCGGTCGCGGATTCGACGGGCGCCGCCGCCGGCGCACGCATTCTCGCCGCCGCGCCGCTCGCCGAAGAAGACGCGCTCGCGCTCGGCGGCGTGACGGTCGAAGAAAGCGCCGCCTTTGACCCGGCGCGGCGCACCGTGACGGGGCGGCGCGTAATGCGCCTTGGCGCCATCGAGCTCGGCGTCACCCCTCTGCCGAAACCGGCGGCGGAAATCGCGCGCGCCGCGATCCTTAAAGCGGTGAGCAGCGAGGGGCTCGGCCTCCTCACCGAAAAAGGCGCCATTTCCGGCGCGCTCGCCCGGCTTTCGCTGCTGAGGTTGCATGAAGGCGAAGACTGGCCGGCGCTTTCCGAGGCGGGCCTGCTGGCGCGCGCGGAGGAATGGCTCGGGCCCCTCTTCGGCGATCCGCCGTCGATCGACCGTCCGGGCGCCGATGATCTCCGCCGCGGCGTTTTCGGCCTGCTCGACTGGCGCCGGCAGCGCGACATCGACGCGCTTGCGCCCACCCACATAGAAACGCCGGCGGGGCGGCGCATCGCGATCGACTATGCGGCCGAAGGGGGCCCGCGAGTCGAGGCGCGCGTGCAGGAATTCTACGGCCTTGCGCAGCACCCCGCCGTCATCCGCGGCAAGGTTCCGCTGCTGGTCTCCCTGTTGTCGCCGGCGGGGCGCCAGGTCGCGCTGACGAAAGACCTGCCGCGCTTCTGGCGCGAGGGCTATCGCGACATGGCGAAGGACATGCGCGGGCAATATCCCAAGCACGACTGGCCGGACGACCCCGCAAGCGCGAAGGCCCATGCGGGCAAGACCAAGGCGCGCCTGTCGCGCGAAGGTTGAATGCTTCATGCGGCCACCTTCATCGCCGCCTCAAGAATGGCGAGCCCTTCGGCGATCTCATCGCGCGTCACGGTGAGCGGCGGCGCGATGCGGTTGCAGTTCGCGTAAAGCCCGCCGCGCCCGATCAAAAGGCCGCGCGCGCGGGTTTCTTCGAGCAGCGCCATGGAGGCCGCCGCATTCGGCGCCTTCGTTGTGCGGTCGGCGAATTCGATCGCCTGCATCAGCCCCTTGCCGCGCACTTCGCCGACGGCGCCGTGCTTTTCGGCGAGCGCACTGAGCCCGGCGCGCAGTTCCGCGCCGCGCGCCTTGGCGTTCCCTTGCAGATCGCGGCGCCTCACATAACGCAGCGTTTCGAGGGCCCCGCGCGTTGCGAGCGGATTGCCGCCGAAGGTCGATAAGGAATTGGCCTTGAGGCAATTCATGATCTCCGCGCGCGCGACGACGCCGCCGATGGCAAGCCCGTTGCCGATCCCCTTGGCGAAGGTGATCATGTCGGGCGTGACGCCATGCGCCTGATATCCCCAGAAATGATCGCCCGTGCGGCCCCAGCCCGTCTGCACCTCGTCGGCGATGAACAGGATGCCGCGTTCTTTCAGCACCTTTTGCATGGCGCCGAACATGCCGTCCGGCGGCGTTCCGAAGCCGCCGACGCCGGTGATCGGCTCGGCGATGAGGCAGGCGACATCGCCCGCCGAGGCGACATCGAGCGTCTCGCGCAAATCCGCAACCGCCGCCGCGATGTATTGCTCCGCCGGCAGATGGCCGAACGGTGCGCGGAACGGATAGCTGCCCTGCAGATAGTTGACGACGAAGGGCGAGAAGGATGACGGCG
>CAZNXR010000534.1:0-1807 GCA_964576815.1 uncultured Caulobacterales bacterium
CTGACGCCGTCCAGCGAGCTTGGGCCGGCGTTTGCGCTCGGTTTCACATCGACCGACTTTCTCACCGCAAAGCAGAGCTGGGACGCCTTCACGCCGCGCTTTGTCGGCCGTTGGCGACCGAACGACGATTGGCTTTTCTTCGCCAGCGTAACGCGCGGCTTCAAGGCCGGCGGCTTCGGAAGCTTCACGATCGTCCCTGACTCTCTTCCGTTCACGCCGGGCGGCATCGACCTCACGCCGAGCGATGCGTCGCCGGACCCGTTCGATCCGGAAAAAGCGTGGTCGTACGAAGTCGGGACCAAAGGAGCGCTGTTCGGGGGGCGGACGAAACTCGACGCCAATATCTACTATTATACGTACAAGGATCTGCAATCGAACGTGCCGGGCGTCGGCGGCGGCATCGTCGTCGACAATGTCGGGCAGGTGAAGGGCTGGGGCCTTGAAGGTCAGCTCCAGCAGGCGCTCGGTCCGAATTTCGACCTCCTCGTCAACGGCGCGTACCACAACTCCGACGTGTCGCAGGCCGAAGCGCTATGCGACGGCACGCTCGACTGCGAAGGCCAGCCGCTCGCCGCCGCGCCGCGATTTTCAGGCGCCGCCGTTCTTCGGTTTAACGCGCCGCTCGGGCCGGGTCTCTTGCGTGCGAACGCCGAGGCTTTCGGCCAGACCGAGACGTTCGGCGGTCTGCTGCGGCTCGATGAGGCGCGCAACGAAGGCTATATCGATCTCGCGTTCCGCGTCGGCTACGAGGCCGATGCCGGATGGGCGGTTTACGGCTATGTGGAAAACGTCACCAATGCGCTCTACTACACGGGCACGGAGGAGGGCGGCACCTTGATCCCGGCCCGCTTCATCGGGCCGTCGCGGCCGCGCACCTTCGGCGTTCGAATGAGCTACGCATTCGGCGGATAGGCGGCGCCGACGCAATTCTGTCCGGCGCTTGCCGCGGGTACGCCTGAAATGCTACCCGCGACGGGGCCGTTTTTGCTGATTCTTTTAGGTATTTCGTGACGATCAAAGACGACGACAAGACGCCGCCGAGCGGCGGCGCTGGCGACGGTCAGTCGCCGACCATCTCCATCGAAGAGGAGATGCGGCGGTCCTATCTCGATTACGCGATGAGCGTCATCGTCAGCCGGGCGATTCCGGACGCCCGCGACGGCCTCAAGCCCGTTCACCGCCGTATTCTCTGGTCGATGCACGAGAACGGCTATGAGTGGAACAAGCCTTACCGGAAGTCAGCGCGCGTCGTCGGCGACGTCATCGGTAAATATCATCCCCACGGCGACCAGGCGGTCTACGACGCGCTTGCACGGATGGCGCAGGAATTCTCGATGCGCCTGCCGCTACTGGACGGTCAGGGAAATTTCGGCTCGATCGACGGCGATCCGCCCGCGGCGATGCGCTACACCGAAGTTCGCTTGGACAAGCCGGCCCATGCGCTGCTTGAGGATATCGAGAAGGAAACGGTCGCCTTTCAGTCGAACTATGACGGCCAGGAGAAAGAACCGATCGTCCTGCCGGCGCGGTTTCCCAACCTGCTGGTCAACGGCGCGGGCGGCATCGCCGTCGGCATGGCGACGAACATCCCGCCGCACAACCTGAATGAACTCGTCGATGCGACCGTCGCGATGATCGACAATCCGGGCATTTCGGACTCCGATCTCATCGACATCGTGCCGGGCCCCGACTTTCCGACCGGCGGCGTCATCCTCGGCCGCGCGGGCTCCAAGGCGGCGCTCCTCCTCGGGCGCGGTTCGGTCATCATGCGGGGGCGCGCCTCGATCGAGGAGATCCGCAAGGATCG
>CAZNXR010000535.1:0-1800 GCA_964576815.1 uncultured Caulobacterales bacterium
GTCGTCGTCTTCGTCGAGCGCGTCTTCGGCTTCCGCTTCTGCCGCTATCTCAGACGCTTCTCTCGCAGCGACTTTAGCGGCCTTGCGGTTTGCCGCTTCCTCCTCGTCCCGTTCGCGTTCGGTCATCGGCAGGCGATCGACAGCCCGGATGCTCGCGTTCATCCGCAGCGCCGCCGCTTCGCTCCCGTTTTCGCGTTCGTCCAGAAATGCCGCGAAGTCCGCCGGCTTCGAGATCGCCTTGAGCGACTTCGTGAGCCCCTTAGCGATGCCGTCGAGTTCATCGGTCGCGCGCAGAAATTCCTCCGCTTTCGGATGACCGGCCCGGCCCGTCAGCGCGGCGCCGCGGGCTCGTTCAATCGCACGGATCACGCGCATCAGATCGCGCGCTTGCCCGTCAGACATTCGACCGCCTCAGCGGCACGACTTCCCCCGAGCGCCCCGCCAGTTGCGCCGAGATCGTCGCGGCGACCGACTCCGCCGCCGCGAGGCGAGGATCGGCGGCGACATGCGCATAACGTTGCGTGGTCGAATGCTCCCGATGACCGAGAAGTGCGCCGATCAATGGAAGGCTCGCGCCGCCCGCCACCGCAACGCTGGCGAACGAATGCCGCAGGTCGAGAATTCGCACATCGTGAATTCCCGCATCCTTCCGGATGCGCTCCCAAAACTTTGGGAGTCCTACAAGCGCGGAACCTTCACGCTTCCCGCAGATCACAAAGGGGTTGCCCTCCTGCCTTGGGATCGCATTCAGAATGGCGAGAGCAGGCGCAGATAGGGCGATCGTTTTCGGGCCAGTTTTGCTATCTGGGAGCCGCAGCAACCGCGCATCGAAATCGACATAGATCCACTTGAGCGAGAGGACTTCGCCGCGGCGGGCGCCGGTAAGCAGCAGAAGGCGCAGCGCGGCCACCGCGTAGGGCGCCGAGCCCTTCGCATCGAGATCAGCGAGGACGGCGCCGAGCCGGGCGAGTTCATCGGCCGAGAGATAACGCTCGCGCGATTTTTCCTCGAAGCGCTCAATCCCCCGAACGGGGTCCGAGTTCTGGGGCCGCAATCCCCAGCGCTCCGCCTTCGCCATCATGTGCGACAGCAACGCCAATGTCCGGTTCGCCCGATGGGGCATGCGCTTCATCGAGCGATGCAAACGCTCGATATCGGGGAGCGCAATATCCTTGACGCGCAGCTTACCAAGAACGGGGCGAATTCGGTTTTTGAGAAGCTCACGCTCGCCGGCCGCTGTCGAAGGCTTTTTGTGGAGGTCGGACACTTCGTCGAGATACCGATCGGCGAAGGTGTCGAAGGTCTCCGCCTCGCGATCGCGCTTCTTTTCGGCGGCGGGGTCGCGGCCTTCGTTGACCATCGCCTTGAGCCGGAAAGCTTCATCGCGCGCGGTCTTGAGCGTCCAGCCGTCGCCATGGACGCCAATCGTGTGCCACCGTTGGGCGCCGCCGCGGCGATATTTCAGGAAATAGGACCGCGCGCCGCTTGCCCAGACGCGAAGGCCGAAGCCTTTAATTTCGCCGTCCCAGATCGTTTGTCCCGGCTTGGCGGCCTTCACCGCCGAGAGTGTGAGCGCATCGGCCATGTCGCCTCCCTCCAAAAGTCTGAGAGCCGGATCGCTCTACAGCTGCGCTACCATTTGAGAGGAAACGGGGCGAAACGCAATACAATGAAGGACAATAAAAGCGTCCTGCATTTGCTCGAAAACGACACTAAATGACACGAGAAGAAAAGCTATATTTGAAACTACGAATCTGGGGGTCAGGAGTTCGAATCTCTTCGGGTGCGCCATTCCTGTGC
>CAZNXR010000536.1:0-1784 GCA_964576815.1 uncultured Caulobacterales bacterium
CTGCCATGACCTACGTGGTCACCGACGCCTGCATCCGTTGCAAGTACACGGATTGCGTCGAAGTCTGTCCGGTCGACTGCTTCTACGAAGGGGAAAATATGCTCGTCATCAACCCGGACGAGTGTATCGATTGCGGCGTCTGCGAACCCGAATGTCCGGTGGAGGCGATTATTCCCGATACCGACGACAGCGACGGAAAGTGGACCGAACTCAACGCCAAATATTCCGCCGAATGGCCTAATATCACCGAGAAAACCGATCCACCATCGGACGCTGACGCCTTCGCAAAGGAAACCGGCAAGCTCGAAAAATTCTTTAGCGCATCGCCGGGATCCGGTTCCTGATTTTTGCGCATGCCGGCCGATCGAACGCCATGGCAGTGGCGCAGATTTTGTGCTAAGTCCTTGGATGAAAAGCGCGTGGACGCATCGACTTTAGTCGTGCGTTCGTTAGGCGTCCGAAGAGTTGTCTCTAACCTATTGAAATTAGAGGGTTAGAGTCCAGCTGGTTGGGCGTCCGCGCTGGAGGTTAAGCGTAGCGCGTCCTGACCATTGCCTTGCCGATTACGGGCAGCGATTCGCGGGCCTAGCCTCCTGAAGCACCGTTTCAATGGATCCAGAGCTGACTATGGCGACCAAGCCTGCCGCCCACAAATCCCAAAAGAAATCCTCCTCAAAAACGCAGGCCAAGGCGTCCAAGCCCGCCACTGCAAAATCGGTCAAGTCAAAGCCCGCAAAACCGCCGGCCGCAAAGCCTGCGGCCAAGGCCGCCGTGAAGCCATCGGCAAAGTCAGCGCCCGCGAAGGCGCCACCTTCGACCAAAGGGATCAAGCCCGCGGCGAAACCGGTCGCAGAGCCGAAGAAAACCAAAACTGCTGCGACCGCCAAAACGGCGAAGCCGATGATCAAGGAGACGCCGAAAAAGAAACTCAATGTCGGCCAGAAGCCGCGCTCTGATCGGAGCAATCAATTGATCTCGCCGCCGACTTTCATCACGACGCCGCGTGAACAAGACGCCGGCGGAACGGTCGCCCTGAAAGCGTCGCCCGCCTCAAAGGAGGCGAAACAGACTTTCAGGGTCAATGACAGCATCGTCTACCCGGCTCACGGCGTCGGTCGCATCGCGGCGATCGAAAAGCAGCACATTGCGGGCATCGTGAATGAGCTCTTCGTGATCGATTTTGATCAGGAAAAGCTGAAGCTGAAAGTGCCGACGGCGAAGGCGATCAGTGTCGGAATGCGAGGACTTTCCGACGAAGCGCAGGTCAAGAAAGCGATTGATCTTCTTAAGGGGCGCGCTCGCATCAAGCGCACGATGTGGAGCCGTCGCGCTCAGGAATATGAAGCAAAAATCAATTCAGGCGACATTCTGGCGGTCGCAGAGGTCGTACGAGACCTCTTCCGGGCGACCGATCAGCCCGAGCAGAGCTATTCGGAAAGGCAGCTCTTCGAGGCGGCGCTGGACAGGCTCGCCCGCGAGGTTGCAGCGGTTCGAAAGTGCGATCTGACCAAGGCGATCGCTGACCTCGACGCATCGCTTCAGCAGAAGAAGGCCGCCTAAGCGCTCTTTCGGCGCAACGTCTTGTTGGTGCGGCGGGAAGCCGCCGTCGAGCGTTCAACCCGGCAAACGGCTAAAGGCCGGAACTCGGGAGTCTTGCGCGATTTCTGACATTTGCAACGGCAGCCATGAAGCTCGCGTTCAAATTTTCTGCGGCGATGGCCACTCTCGGCGCCGGGATCGAGGCTTTCGGCGTTATCCCCAAGGGCGACCTTGATGCCCTGCCG
>CAZNXR010000537.1:0-1773 GCA_964576815.1 uncultured Caulobacterales bacterium
AGGTCGTCGGCGCCGTCGACCGGCTCGTCGGTTTCTTCAGGACCGCGCGTCATCCCGGCGAACGCTTTCTCGACGCTTACAGACGGCTCGGCCCTGCGCCCTTCAAGGAGGTTCTCTATGGCGACGCTTCATCTCAATAAGGACGGCGCCGCAGGCGGGACATCCGTCGAAATCACGCTCTCCGCCTGGCGGGACGGCGCCCGCCCGGAAGCGGGTCGCTTCGCGCTCGTCATTCCGAACACGGAGGATGTGCGCGCGCTGGGCGCGGCCGTCGCGGCGTTCGACGCCGTCGTCCTTGAGTTTCCCGATTTCAAGGACGGACGCGCTTACAGCCAGGCGCGGCTGCTGCGCGAAAGGCTGGGCTTTACGGGTGAAATACGCGCACGCGGCGCGGTCCTCCCCGATCAGGCGCTGTTCATGGCGCGTGCAGGGTTCACCGCGCTCGAAATCGGCGCGCGCGATGCGGCGCCGTTCGAGGCCGCGCTCGGCGCTTATACGGTGTTCTACCAGCCGGCCGCCGACGCCGCCCTGCCGGCCCATGCCTTGCGCGCGCGCCTGCGCGAAGCGGCCTGAGAAAGGGCGGTCCTTCATGTTTGCGCGCGTTTCTGCGCTAAAGGCGCCGGCCCCCGCCTTCGAGCCGGCCTCCGTCGAGGAGCGCGCCGCCGCGCTCGGCGCTGAATTCGAGCGCCTTCCCGCCGAAGCGATCGTCGCCCGCGCGATCGAAGAATTTCGCGGCCGCATCGCGCTCGTCTCCTCCTTCGGGGCGGAGGCCGCGGCGCTTCTGCACGTCGTCGCCAGGATCGACCGGGCGACGCCCGTCATCTTCCTCGACACTGGAAAGCATTTCGCCCAGACGATTTCCTATCGGGAGGATCTCACGCGCGCCCTCGGCCTCGCGGACGTGCGCGATATTCGTCCGGCTGCGGAGGAAACGGCGCTGGCCGACCGCAAGGGCGATCTCTGGCGGCGCGACAACGACGCCTGCTGCGCGCTGAGAAAAGTCCGCCCGCTCGGCGGCGCGCTCGCCGGCTTCGACGCCTGGTTCACCGGCCGAAAGCGCGTGCACGGCGCCCTGCGCGCCTTCCTGCCGATCGTCGACGCGGCGCCGCCGCACATCAAGATCAACCCGCTGGCGCGCTGGACGGGCGAGGATGTCGAGGCCTATGCGGCGACGCACGCTTTGCCGCCGCATCCGCTTGTCGAACAGGGTTTCGCGTCGATCGGCTGCTGGCCTTGCACCGCGCCGGTCGCAACGGGAGACGATCCTCGCGCCGGCCGTTGGCGCGGCCTGGCCAAGACCGAATGCGGCATTCACCGCGCCCCGGTCAGGCGATCGAGCGCAGAAACGGCGTAATCGCGGCGAGCGCATCCGGCTCGGTCAGCGTCGGCGCATGGCCGACGCCTTCGACCTCGCAATAGGCGAAGTCCGGCGTCACGGCGCGCATTTTCTCGATAATCGGCGGGGTCAGCAGGTCGCTGATCGCGCCGCGCACGATCAGGGTCGCAATCCCGCGCAGCGCCGCGAAGGGACCCCAGAGATCAGGCGCCGGCCCGACCTCCAGAAGCGCCCGCCCGATGCCGGGATCGTAGTCGAGCCGCCAGCGTCCGTCCGCCTCCTGACGAAACGTGCGCCGTGCGAACAGGCGCCAGAAATCCTCATCGCGCCCTGGAAACGCCGGTTCGTTGATCGCGCGGATGCGCGCCGCCGCTTCGTCAATATCGCGCGCCGGCGCGTCGGCGCCGCTCGCGCGCGCCCCGACATAACCGGCGATC
>CAZNXR010000538.1:0-1767 GCA_964576815.1 uncultured Caulobacterales bacterium
CGAGGGTGGCGGGTTCGAGTGGGAAATCGAAGAGTCCGGCGAGGGCGCAAGCGGGGGGGCATCCGACATTTGGACCGTCGCGATGCGGCAGGACGGCGAGATCGCCTGCATCTCCCGTTCGACCTCGCGCGCGAAGGCGTCGAATTCGGCGCGCGCGGCGCCCGCGCTGTCGCCGGGAACGGCGCGGCAATCCCAGTCGAACGCGCATTCGCCCGCCATGATATTGAGTTGCGTGCCGCCGCGCACGACGTTGACGGTCATCGTCGTATAGGGCGGCGAAAACGGGCTGTCGGGATCGGCGCCCGCCGCGCGCGCCGCGCGCATCGCCGAGATCTTTGCAATCAATCGCGCAGACGCTTCGACCGCCGATACGCCGCGATCGGTCTGGCTCGAATGCGTCGTGAACCCGGTGACCGTCGTGCGGAACGACGCGATGCCCTTGTGCCCGTCGATGACCTTCATCATCGTCGGCTCGCCGACGATCACGGCCGCGGGCGGCGGCAAACGGTCCCTGATTTCCGCGATCATGTGCGGCGCCCCGAGAAGTCCGATCTCCTCGTCATAGGAAAGCGCAAAGATAACGGGGCGCTTCAACCCGGCCGCCAACATTTCAGGAACGAGCGACAACGCAATCGCGGAGAACGCCTTCATGTCGGAGGTACCGCGGCCGTAAAGCCTTCCGCCCTTTTCCGTCAACGTCCAGGGATCGGTCGCCCAGTTCTGCCCCGCGACCGGAACGACGTCCGTATGCCCCGACAGCACGACGCCTCCTTCGACCGTCGGCCCGACGATGGCGTAGAGATTGGCCTTCGTGCGGTCAGCGTTCCAGACGCGATGCGTTTCGACGTCGAAGCCCTTCAAGAAGGCCTCGACATCGTCGATGAGCGCGAGGTTCGACTTCGACGAGGTCGTGTCGAAGGCGACGAGCCGCGAGAGCCAGTCCAACTGCGCGGAGAGGTCGGTCATCGCAACGCCTTTCAAGACGGGGCTCACCCCGCCGACGCCTGCCGGTATGGCGGGCTGAAGCCGGCCCTGCAAGGAGCAGCGGCGGTCCTCATCTTGAAAGCGTGAACGGCTCAAGCCCCGAGAGCCGCAAAGCGGGCGCCATTTCCGGAGCCTCGCGCGGGCTGACGCCCTTAACGGCGCGCGCGAAGGCGGCGATGTGGTCCGGCGTCGTGCCGCAGCAGCCGCCGACGATGTTGAGCAGCCCGGAGCGCGCCCACTCTTCAAGGTGCTTCGCCATTGAAGACGGCGTTTCGTCATAGCCGCCGAACGCGTTCGGCAGGCCGGCGTTCGGATAGGCCGAGAGATGGCAGTCGGCGACACGCGCGAGATCGGCGACGAACGGGCGCATGAGGTCGGGCCCGAGCGCGCAATTGATGCCGACAGACAGGGGCCTCGCGTGGCGCACCGAATGCCAGAAAGCCTCCGCCGTCTGCCCCGACAGCGTGCGGCCGGACTGGTCGGTGATCGTCACCGAGAGCATCACGGGCACTTCGAAGCCGAGATCGTCGAATACTTCCTTGACCGCGTAGATCGCCGCCTTCGCGTTCAGGGTGTCGAAAATCGTCTCTATAAGGATCGTATCCGCCCCGCCCTCGATGAGACCGCGCGCCGCATCGCCATAGGAAGCGACCAGCGTATCGAAATCGACATTGCGCTTGGCGGGGTCGTTGACATCCGGGGAGATCGACGCTGTGCGGTTCGTCGGTCCGATCGCGCCGGCGACCCAGCGCGGGCGGCTCGGCTCGGCGACGGCGTCCGCTT
>CAZNXR010000539.1:0-1766 GCA_964576815.1 uncultured Caulobacterales bacterium
ATGTCGGGCGGGTCGGGCTGGATGTTCTGGGCCATCACGTTGCTGGCGCTGTTGTTCGGCATTCTGCTCATCATTCCGATCGGCGGGGCGGACATGCCGGTCGTCGTGTCGATGCTGAACTCCTATTCGGGCTGGGCGGCGGCCGGCATCGGCTTCACGCTCCAGAACATGGCGCTCATTATTACGGGCGCCCTTGTCGGGTCGTCGGGCGCCATCCTTTCTTATATCATGTGCAAGGCGATGAACCGCTCGTTCATCTCGGTCATTCTCGGCGGTTTCGGCGGCGACGCGGCCGCAGGCGCCGGCGGCGAGGAGACGCGGCCCGTGAAACAAGGGTCGGCTGAAGATGCTGGGTTCGTGATGAAGAACGCCGGCAAAGTCATCATTGTCCCAGGGTACGGCATGGCCGTCGCGCAGGCCCAGCACGCGCTGAAGGAAATGGCGGACAAGCTGAAAGCCGCCGGCGTCGAGGTGAAATACGCGATCCATCCGGTCGCGGGCCGGATGCCGGGGCACATGAACGTCCTTCTCGCGGAGGCGCAGGTGCCTTACGACGAGGTCTTCGAACTGGAGGACATCAACGCCGAATTCCGCACGGCGGACGTCGCCTTCGTCATCGGCGCGAACGACGTCACGAACCCAGCGGCGAAGACGGACAAGACATCGCCCATCTACGGCATGCCCATCCTCGACGTTGAAAACGCCCGGACGGTGCTGTTCATCAAGCGCTCTATGGCGTCCGGCTACGCCGGGGTTCAGAATGAACTCTTCTTCCGTGACAACACCATGATGTTGTTCGGCGATGCGAAGAAAGTCTGTGAACAGGTCGTCAAGGCGCTGCACTAGGCGGCGCCGAAATCCGGAGGAGACAATGAAAAAATTCCTGCTGGCCGCCGTAGCGGCGTTCGCCGTTTTGGCCTGCGCAACCGGACCGTCGGCGAAGGATGCAGCCGCGTCGCTCGCCGCCTCTGAAGCGCTCGACGCCGCGCTCAGCGCGCAATCGGAAGAGGTGAAGGCGCGCTACCAATGGCGCCATCCGAAAGAGACGCTCGAGTTTTTCGGGGTGCGGCCCGGCATGACGGTCGTCGACGTCCTGCCCGGCAATGACGGCTATTACTCGAAAATTCTGCTCGCTTATCTTGGGCCGGGCGGAAAGGTCATCGGCGCCGATTACTCGGTCGAGATGTGGAAGCTTTTCGGCGGCTTCGTGAACGAACAGTTCCTCGCGCAGAAGGCGACGTGGACGACGGAGTGGGCCGACGACGCGCGGACATGGTGCGAGGAGGATTGCGCCGAAGTCGATGCGGTCGTCTATGGCGCGATCCCTGATGCGATGATCGGTACGGCGGACGCGGTCCTGATGATCCGCGCGCTCCATCACTTCAATCGCTTCGAAGAAGAAGGCGGCTGGCGCACCAAGGCGCTCAAAGACACTATGGATCTTCTGAAGCCCGGCGGCGTCGTCGGCGTTGTGGCCCATCGCGGGCCCGAGGGCCATTCCGACAAATGGGCGGAAGGCGACAAGGGCTATCTCAAACAGTTGCAAGTGATCGCCGCCTTCGAGGCGGCGGGCTTCGAACTTGCCGGAACGTCCGAGATCAACGCCAACCCCGCCGATCGACCGACGGAGGAAGACTTCGTCTGGCGCCTGCCGCCGACCCTCGGAACGAGCCGCGACAATCCTGAGCTGAAAGCGAAAATGGAAACGATCGGCGAAACCGACCGCATGACGTTGAAGTTCAGGAAGCCCAAGTAGGGCGGGTGGA
>CAZNXR010000540.1:0-1761 GCA_964576815.1 uncultured Caulobacterales bacterium
TTTCATGGCGCTCCGTGCCAAGGACGAACAGTCCGCCCGCCTCAATCGCCTTCTTCTTGGCGTCGGCGACCCTTGCCTCGATCTCGGTGCGCTTGCGCTTGATCGTCTCCTCGTCATCGCCCTCGGCCAGGCTGTCGAGAATCTGTTTATCGACCGACCCGCCGAGCTGGATGTCGGTGCCGCGTCCGGCCATGTTGGTGGCGATCGTCACGGCGCCCGGCTTGCCGGCGTCGGCGACGATATCGGCCTCTTGCTCATGGAAGCGGGCGTTGAGGACGCTGTGGGGAACAGGATTTTTCTTGATCGCAAGCTCTTCGATATAAGCGGCGCGCTCAAGCAGTTCCTTCTTGCGGTCGGCTTCTTTGTCTTTCAGCTCTTCGGCGCGCGCCTTGAGAGTCTTTGCGACATCGCGCCAAAATCCCTTGTCGTTGAGCAGGATCGACAGGTGTTCTGACTTTTCAATGGAAACGGTGCCGACGAGCACCGGCTGGCCCTTGCGATGGCATTCGGCGATCTGCACGGCGATCGCCTTATTTTTTTCCGCCGCCGTCATGTAGAGTTCGTCGTCAGTGTCAGCGCGCGCGACCGGGCGATTGGTCGGGATTTCGACGACGTTCAGCTTGTAGATGTCGGCGAATTCGGCCTCTTCCGTCAGGGCGGTGCCCGTCATCCCGGCGAGTTTTTCGTAGAGGCGGAAATAGTTCTGGAAGGTGATCGAGGCGAGCGTCTGATTCTCGGGCTGGATCTGGGTCTTCTCTTTCGCCTCGACCGCCTGGTGCAGACCTTCCGACCAGCGCCGGCCTTCCATCATGCGGCCGGTGAATTCGTCGATGATGACGACCTTCTCGCCGCGGACGATATATTCCTTGTCCTTCTGGAAGACTTTGTGCGCCTTCAGCGCCTGATTGACATGGTGGACGATTGAGATGTTGACGGCGTCGTAGAGGCTTTCGCCTTGCAGGAGGCCGGCCTCTTTCAGCATGCCTTCCAGGCGCTCGTTGCCCTGTTCGGTGAAGGTGACCGAACGCTGCTTCTCGTCGATTTCAAAATCGCCGGCCTCAAGGCGGGGAATGAAGCTGTCGATGGTGATGTAAAGCTCGGACTTGTCGTCCGTCGGTCCGGAAATGATCAGCGGCGTTCTCGCCTCATCGACGAGGATCGAATCGACTTCATCGACGATCGCGAAGTGATGACCGCGCTGAACCATCTCTTCGCGCGTCGCTTTCATATTGTCGCGCAGATAGTCGAAGCCGTATTCGTTATTGGTGCCGTAAGTGATGTCGCAGGCGTAGGCCGTGCGCCGCTGCGCGTCGGTGAGGCCGTGAACGATGCAGCCGGTGGTGAGGCCGAGCCGCTCATAAACGCGGCCCATCCATTCGGCGTCGCGCCGCGCGAGGTAGTCGTTGACAGTGACGACATGAACCCCGCGGCCGGTCAACGCGTTCAGATAAACGGGCAGAGTGGCGACGAGTGTTTTGCCCTCGCCGGTCTTCATTTCGGCGATGTTGCCGTCGTGCAGGATCATCCCGCCGAGAAGCTGGACATCGTAATGCCGCTGGCCGAGGGCGCGTTTGGCGGCTTCGCGAACGGTGGCGAAGGCTTCTTCGAGGATGTCGTCAAGGTTCTCTCCGCCGGCGACGCGCGCCTTCAGCGCCGCGGTCCGCGCAATGATTTCGGCGTCGGTGAGCTTGGCGATCGAAGGCTCTAGCGCATTGATCGCCTCGACGCGGCGCCATAATGGCTTGATCCGGCGATCGTTCG
>CAZNXR010000541.1:0-1757 GCA_964576815.1 uncultured Caulobacterales bacterium
AGCCCAGTATCTCGACCTTGACGCTGCACCGCTCCAGCGTGCGGGCGAGAATGTCGGCGCAGATCGCCGCGATCGAAATCGGGCGGCCGCGCATCGACCCTGAATTGTCGATGAGAAGCGTCACCACCGTATCGCGGAATTCCAGTTCCCGCTCGCGTTTGAAAGAAAGCGGCTGCATCGGATCGGCGACAACACGCGCCAGCCGCGCTGCGTCGAGAACGCCCTCATCGAGATCGAAGATCCAGCTGCGGTTCTGCTGCGCCATCAGGCGCCGTTGCAGCTTGTTCGCCAGACGCGACACGACCGAGTGCAGATTCTCAAGCTGGCGGTCGAGCGTGCGGCGGAGGCGCCCGAGCTCTTCCGGGTCGCAAAGCACGCCCGCTTCGGCGGTTTCGTCGAACTCGTCCGTGAAGACGCGATAGCGCATGCCGCTGTCGCCTTCGAACTTGGCGCGAATGGAGGAGATGCGGGCGTTCTCGACCGCGCCGTCGGCGTCATCTTCCGCCTGCTCGAAATCTTGCTCGTTCATCTCCGACTCGCTCTCGGGGCCTTCGCTTTCGTCGCCCGATTGCTCGTCGGAGGGATCGGCGACGCCGTCCTCGTCATCGTCGGAGGCCTTGCTGTCTTCGGCCTCGTTTTCTTCATCGCCCTTCGTCTGGTCGTCGCCTTTTTCTTCGCCGCCTTCGTCGTCGAGATTGAGGTCGCGAATGACCTGCCGCGCTAGGCGTGAGAAGGCCGCCTGATCGTGGAGGTCGTTCGTCGCTGCGAGCGTGTTGAGCGAAGCGCCGGCGAGCGTCTCGACCTCGCCGGTATGGGCCGCCATCATCGCCGCCGCGGCGGGCGGGTGCGGGCGCCCGGTGAGGCGCTGGCGAAGCAACAGCGCGGCGACATCGGCGATCGGCGCCATCGCGGTCGCATCCAGACGGTCGAGGCGACGCTCCGCGATCGACTTGTCGAGCGCGGCGGCGAGGTTGTCGCCGACGCCTCGCAACGCCTGCGCGCCGATCGCTTCGATGCGGGCGGTTTCGAGAGCGCGAAAAACCGCCTGCGCTTCGGCGCCCTTAGGCATCGCCCGCGCGACGGCGGCGGCGTCATGATGCGCGAGGCGAAGCGCCGCGCCGTCCGCCTCCCCGCGCGCAACCATCGCGGCGTCGCGATCGATAATGCGGGCGGGCAGGGGGATTTTGGCGCTTCGCCCGGAAACGCTCGCATGTTCGCCGCCGAACGTGACTTCAACCTCGGCCGTCGCGGAGAGCGCCCGCGTCGTCTGCACAAGCGCGCGCTTGAAGTCTTCCCGGGCTTTTTCCTTGGGCGTCATGGGCTAAGATTTGGCCGATCGCCGGGGCATTGCCAAGGGTTAGCGGCGCCGCTGCCGAATTGTCTGTCACGCGCGCGGCGGCCGGGTTATCGGAACAGGATGCAACTCCCTCCGGCGATGTCCGCCGCCGACCTTAACGCTTTCATGCTGGCGGGTTTTCCGCGCTGGGAGCGGGCCGGCGTCATCATTGAACATGCCGAGCATCGCAACGTCAGGCTGCGGATGAAGACTGGGGAGCGCTCGCTTCGCCCAGGCGGTACGGTTTCGGGACCGACGATGTTCATGCTGGCCGATACGGCGCTTTACGCGGCGGTGCTCGCCAGCGTCGGGCCGAAGGCGCTGGCCGTCACCGTCAACATGTCGATCAATTTCCTGAGGAAGCCAGCGCCGAAAGACCTCATCGCGGAGTGCCGTCTTCTGAAACTCGGCAAGCGTCTCG
>CAZNXR010000542.1:0-1754 GCA_964576815.1 uncultured Caulobacterales bacterium
ATTTCTACTTCCATAACTGCCTCTACGATTTCGTCTGGAAGGACAACCGGCGGCGTTGGTCGGACAAGACGCCGACCTGGGACGTGCTCCATAAATATCCGCACGACTACAAAATCATCTTTGTCGGCGACGCGTCGATGAGCCCCTATGAGATCACCGTGCCGGGCGGGTCGGTCGAATATTTCAACGAGGAGCCGGGCGCTGTCTGGATGGAGCGCGTGACGCGCGTCTACCCAAGCGCCGTGTGGCTTAATCCGCTGCAAAAAAAACAATGGGAATATTCAGGATCGGTGCGGATGATCCGTGACCTGATGGAAAACAGGATGCACCCGTTGACGCTCGAAGGCCTCGACGCCGCAATGACCGAACTCAGGCGCTGAGATTGAGTGCGATGGAGGGGATGGCCCGGATCGCCGGAGCGCCTGGTCAGGCGGCGCGGCCGATCACGTCGCCCGCATAGTCGGCGGCGGCGGCGGCGAGGTCAACGAGCGATTTCAGCGCCGCGGCGCGTTCCTCCGCCGAAGCCTCCGTCATCTGTTCCGCCCGCTCTGCGGCCTTGCCCAGCGCCCAGGCGCCGACGCCGCGCGCGGCGCCCTTCAGGGTATGGGCGGCGAGACGCCAGGCTTGCGCATCCATCGAAGGGTTCATCTGCGCCGGGAGCGTCGCCAGCTGTTCGCGAAAGATGCCAAGCACCTCAGCGAGCAGCGCACTGTCGCCGAACACGTAGCGATTGAGATGGTCGAGGTCGATCGGCGCGTTCATGGGCTGAGCTCCGGCGGATCGCTCGGAGCATAGGACCTAATTTCTTAGCGAGCGTTAAGGCCTAGAGCCCCGGCGCATTGGGATCGGCGGCGGGCGTCTCGGCGGCGTCCGGCGCAGGCGCTTCGACCGGCGCTGCGTTGTCCGGCTCGGGGGCGATCGCCGGCGCCTCTTCGACCGGCGCCTCAACCGCTTCCCCGGCGCCGGGTTCTACCGCCTCCAGCGCCGTGTCGCCTTCGATATCGACGGGCGTATCGAGTGCATCGACCGCCGGCTCATCGACGATCAGGTCTTCGGACGCCGGCGCGGTTTCCAGCACCTCTTCAATGGCATCGCCCGTCCCGGCCGGCGGGGCGGCGTCGCCGGGCCTGGCGCCCGTGAGGCGCATCAGGCCGATGATGACGGCGAGCGCCACCAGAATGATCAGCAGAATTCTCAGCATGGTCCCCTCGACTGCGACTTTCGGCTGCCGGCCGCTTTTCCCGACCTCTCTTATCGGAACAGGCCCCGCCTCGGCAACCGCGCGGTTTTAATTCTCCTTAACATCGCTTGCCGCCGCTCTGCGGCCGCCGGTATCCAGGGAGCCCGGAGACCTCAGGAGACCAGCGCCATGGCGGACGACGCCCTGTTCATCGGCAAGGGGGAGAACCCGCAGCACCTGTCGCTGAAATACGCCAACCGGCACGGGCTCATCGCGGGCGCCACCGGCACCGGCAAGACGGTGACGCTGCAGATTCTCGCTGAAGGCTTTTCGCGCGCGGGCGTTCCGGTTTTCGCCGCGGACGTCAAAGGCGACCTCTCGGGCATTGCGGCGCCGGGCGAGACGAAGGACTTTCTTGTCGCGCGCGCGGAAAAGATCGGCCTTGAAGGCTACACGCCCGAAGCCGCGCCGGTCGTTTTCTGGGACCTCTTCGGCGAAAAGGGACACCCGATCCGCGCGACCGTGTCGGAGATGGGGCCGCTGCTCCTCGCGCGCTTGCTCGACCTCAACGAGA
>CAZNXR010000543.1:0-1751 GCA_964576815.1 uncultured Caulobacterales bacterium
AAGTCTTCAATTGCGGAAGCGTTCGGCAGGGCGCTTGGCAGAATGTCGGTCCTAGCCGTCCGGATTGTCAACTTTCCAGTTGCGGCGGTTTTCGCGATTGTTGGGCAGTTCGCGTTCGGCTGGGTCATCATGTCTCTGACGCCGTCGCCAGATCCCGCATCGCCTGGAAACACCGAGAGCGCGGTCTGGGCCCAGGCGATCTTATTGCTTCTCCAGGGCGCTATGCTCGTTTTCGCTGTTTCACGCGAGAAACTTCGTCCACCGCGCATCTTTCTTGCGATCGCCGCGCTGGTATGGGCGGTCGCGTCGATGCTCCTTGTTTACGTCGCTCTTGAATGCGATCTCGGCGGCGTTTGCCTTTGAAGAATTGCCCGGCTCTGAAGCTCTCATCCGGCGGCGTGACCGCGGCGCTCGCGCCGTCGCTGGGCGGGGCGGTCCTTTCACTCGCGGACGCCAGGGGGCCGCTTCTCCGCATGGGTACGGCGCCGGCAGTCGCTGAGGATCCTCGCGCGTCGGCCTGTTTTCCGTGTGCGCCGTGGTTCGGGCGGCTCGACCTCTCCTTCGAGGCGCATGGCCGCAAGGCGGCTCTATGCGCGACACTGCCGGAGGCGTCGCCGCTCGCGCTTCACGGCGACGGGTGGATTTCGTCCTGGACCGTATTGGCGCATACGGATGATCGATTGCGATGCCGGTATTCCGCGCCGCGTTCGCCAAGCGGGTACCCCTTCGCCTATGAGGCGGAGCAGGAGTTTCGGATCAGGGACGGCGGGCTTCAGATAACGCTTTCATTGCGCAATATAGACGTCGCGCCCATGCCCGCGGGCCTCGGACTTCATCCTTACTTTCACCGAACGCGTTCTACGCGAGTCGTTTTTTCTGCGACCGGCGTCTGGGCGCCGCCATTAGAGAACGAGTTGGGCCGGCTTTCCGACTTGTTCTCACCGCTAGGCGCGGGGGCGCCGGCAATCCTGCCCGATCAAACGCTCGACTGCTCCTTCACCGGATTTGGCGGAGAGGCTCGTATAGTCGATGGAGCCGGCGTCGTCCGAATGACGTCGGATGCGCCCTTCCTACATCTTTATGCGCCGTCGGGAGCGGACTTCTTTTGCCTCGAACCGGTCAGCCACTTGCCGGGCCTTTTTCTTGCTGAGGGAGCAAAGGGCGGCCTGCGCTCCTTGGCGCCCGGTTATGGCGTTTCGTTGACGCTTTTCATAGATCGGCCAAATTGAACGCCGCCGAAAACATTGGAGGGAGCCGCCGCCGCGAGATAAGCTCTTGCTCCGAAGGAGACCGTCGATGAATTACGCTTGCTTCGCTGTCACGATTGAAGAGCAAATCGCGCACATCAGATTCAATCGCGCTGACAAGGCTAACTCAATGATTCCCGAGTTCTGGCGAGAACTGCCGGACGCCGTCGATAAGATCTCGAACGACGGCGAGGCGCGAGTTATCGTCATTTCGGCGGAGGGCAAACACTTCACCGCCGGCATGGACATCGCGGTCTTCATGTCAGGCGCGCTCGACTCGGCTGGAGCGAACGCCCATGTCTCTGCAGAGGCGTTTCGGCACAAGGTCCGTGCGCTGCAGGACACTTTTTCTTGCCTTGAACGTGCGCGCCAGCCGGTGCTTGCGGCTATCCAGGGCGGGGCCATCGGGGCCGGCGTTGATCTCGCGACCGCTTGCGATTGTCGCTATGCGAGCGCTGACGCGTTCTTCTGCGTGCAGGAAACGGCGATCGGCATGACGGCCGA
>CAZNXR010000544.1:0-1749 GCA_964576815.1 uncultured Caulobacterales bacterium
TTTCGACCGAGCCGAATGAGATGGCTTGTCGCCTTGGCGCCGCCGCGAACATTGTCGCTGCCGATCGAACAGTATTTCTGACCGGGCAGATCAGCGCCCCAAACGATAAAACGACCCTCGTCCTCGGCAAGCCGGTTGAAACGGTCGTGCAGAAAACTTTGCCCGAGAAAAATGATGCCGTCGGCGCGGTTCGTCGCAACGAGATGCGAAAGGTCCTCGTAGGTCTGCGGCGCCACATGGGAAATCGCGATGTCGCATTTGATCTCGCGCGCGGCTTCGGCGACCCCGCCGATCAGTTCGAGATAGAAGGGGTCCGACGTCTTCGCATCGCGCCCCGTATGCATCGGGATGACGATGACGATTTTCGCGCCTGCGCCGGAAAGGATCGCGGGCATCGACGGACGAAAAGTGTAGTTCTCCTCCTGCGCGAGGCGCCAAATGCGCCGCTTGGTTTCCTGATTGACATTCGGATGGTCGTTGAGCGCACGGCTGATCGTCGCCGTTGAAACGCCGGCGAGCTTGGCGAGATCTTGCAGGCGCGTTCGGTTGCGAACCATGGTATCAGTCTAGAGACCGCAAATTTGTTTCACAAAAAACCGATTTTTGCAAGATTTTGCAAATCCGGCTATCCGGCCGGCAAGTGCGATTTAAAGAATCGCAGCGCGTTGCCGCCCATGACCGCAAGAATATCGGCCTCGGTGAGGCCCTGATTCAGCAGCGCGTCCGTCAAAGCCGCCGTCTCGGCCGCATCGAAGGGAACGGTGGTGGCGCCGTCGAAATCGGAACCGAGCGCCACATGATCAACGCCGAGGGTCTCGATCGCATAGTCGATCGCACGGGCGATTGACGCGAGCGAGGGCTCGCAGACCGCCCCATCCCAGAAACCGATGCCGACAAGGCCGCCGCGCGCCGCGATCTCACGCATCAAATCGTCCGAAAAATTCCGGTCGTTGTCGCAATGGCCGCGCATGCCGGTGTGCGAAACGACGAGAGGGGCTGCCGTGATGGCCAGCACGTCGCGCACCACCGCTTCGGAAGAGTGGGCGACGTCGATTATCATACCCGTTTTTTCCGCCGAAATGACGGCGGCGCGGCCGAATTCGGTCAGCCCTGCATTCGATATTCCGTGAAGCGAGCCGCCAAGTTCGTTATCGAAAAAATGCTGCAAGCCCAGCATCCGGAAGCCGGCGTCATAGAGACGGTCGACATTGGCGAGGTCGCCTTCGAGCGGATGGGCGCCCTCGGTCGCCAGGATGACGCCGAGCGCGCCGTCGCGCTCCGCCGCCGCCAGATCACTCCCGGTACGGACGACGGCGACAGCGCCTTTTGACCGGCCTGCTACGCTGTCGGCGAGCGCGGCGTGATGAAGCGCGCGTTCGGCGAGGCTGCCCCAGGTCTTCACGGGCCAGCGCTGTGCGATAATGAGCGGCGTGATGTTGTCCGATGAGGCGTCGTTTTCGGCGTAATTGAGATTCTTAGGCGTTTTTGTGACTGATGAAAGGACGACGAGGCCGAAGCGGCCCTCGGCAAGGCGCGGCGCGTCGGAATGACCACGGTTGTTGCGGTCCAGAAAATCCCGGTCCCACAGCAAGGCGTCATTGTGAAGATCGGCGAGGCGAAGGCTCTGATGGAGCGCCGCCGCCGCGTCGCTTATTTCGTAAGGCGCATGCGGCAGGACCTTGTTCATGCCGGTATCGACGCGTTTGGGAATAACGAAGAAAAAGGCGCCGGCCGCAGCGACAAGAAAGA
>CAZNXR010000545.1:0-1737 GCA_964576815.1 uncultured Caulobacterales bacterium
GCTCTCCGAAACCGATCTTGTGGGGCGCGTCGCCGGGACGAAGTTCGGCGTCTATCTCGCCGGCGCGGATTCGGGGCGCGTGCGCGACGTCTGCGTGAAGCTTCTGAACGCCGTGCGCGAGCGCGTCATCGACACGCAGAAAGGCGGCGTCGCCTCCTCCTTGTCGATCGGCGCGGTCGAAACGCCGCGGGACGCCGACAGCGCGCACAAGGCGATGGCCTGCGCCGAGGCCGCGCTCGACCAGGCCAAGCGCCTCGGCCGGTCCAGCTGGTCGTCCTTCAGCGAAAAGACCGAAACGATCACCATGCGCCGGCGCAACACGCATATGTCGGACGTGATCCTGACCGCGCTCAACGAGCGGCGCGTGCGTCTCGCCTTTCAGCCGATCGTCGCCGATCTCGGCGAATCCCCGACCAAGTTCGAATGCCTCATCCGCATGCGCGCCGAAGACGGCCGCGAAGTGCCGGCGCCGGAGTTCATTCCGGTCGCGGAAAAGCTCGGCCTCGTCCATCTTCTCGATCGGCGCGTCTTGGAGCTTGCGATCAACACGCTCGCCGCCTGCCCGAACATGAAGCTCAACGTCAACGTCTCGATGGAGACGGTGAAGGATCCCGTCTGGGCGGACGGCTATCTCGCGGTGATGCGCGCCAACGAAACGCTCGCCCGCCGGATCACGGTCGAACTGACCGAGACGCAGGTCATCGACGCGATCGAGGCCTCGATCGACTTCGTGTCGGAGATCAAGAAGGTCGGCGCCTCCTTCGGCATCGACGATTTCGGCGCGGGCTACACCTCGTTCCGCAATCTCAAGGCGCTCGACATCGATATCCTGAAGATCGACGGCTCCTTCGTGACCGGCGTCGCCTCAAGCCGCGAGAACCAACTCTTCGTCCGGACGCTTCTCGACCTCG
This sequence comes from uncultured Caulobacterales bacterium, assembly GCA_964576815.1. Classification (GTDB taxonomy): domain Bacteria; phylum Pseudomonadota; class Alphaproteobacteria; order Caulobacterales; family Parvularculaceae; genus Amphiplicatus. The sequence continues at coordinate 912 of CAZNXR010000545.1, forward strand.
CGCGGAACTTCGGCATGAAGACGGTCGCCGAATGGGTCGATAACGAAGCCGACGCGATGCTGCTCAAAGGCCTCGGCGTCGACTACCTTCAGGGCTATCTCATCGGCAAGCCGGAAACGGCGCCCGCGTGGCTCCCTGACGGGGCGCCGAATGAATCGCCGCTGATGCAGATCCGGGCGATGGGCTGACAAGCCTCCGTCGGCGCCGGCGCGCGATGCCAAAAAACGGTCGCCGTTGTTTTGCGAACTCACGCGACCAAACAAAAGACTAAAGCCCGTTGCGACCAAGATGAGAGCCTTTTTCTTCCGGCCATCCCCGCGCAAGCGGGAATGAGCGGGGAGCGCGCGCGACTGACGTCCGCTCGCAACTTGCGCAAGCACGCATCCGCTGCGCAAGCGCGTGTGCGAAAGCCTTCCCATGTCCGCCGAAGGGTTGATAGGCTCCGCGCGCAAGGGAGCGCGCAGATGACCTTTGACGTGAAGATCAGGAACGGGCTTGTCTTCGACGGCGACGGGGCCGCGCCCGTCCGCGCCGACATCGGCGTCAAAGGCGGCCGCATCGCAGAAATCGGTCCGTGCGCGGCGGAAGCCGGCCGCACGATCGACGCCGAGGGCGCGATCGTGACGCCGGGCTTCATCGACCTCCACACCCATTATGACGGCCAGATTTCGTGGGACGCGGAGATGCGCCCCTCCGTCAATTTCGGGGTGACGACCGTCCTTATGGGGAATTGCGGCGTCGGTTTCGCGCCCGTGCGGCCCGCCGACCATGACCGCCTGATCCGCCTGATGGAGGGCGTCGAGGATATTCCGGGTACGGCGCTTCA
>CAZNXR010000546.1:0-1736 GCA_964576815.1 uncultured Caulobacterales bacterium
GAATTCGAAGGCTATGGCCGCATCGCCTATGGCCGGTTCAACACGATCGACGCCGAAGGCGCGATTTCGGGTCCGCTGTCAAACAGCCTTTCTGCGCGACTGTCGACGCTTTTCCAGCGGCGCGACGATTTCGTCGACAATCAGTTTGCGGAGGATTTCCCTGGCGCAGTAACGGGCGACGGCGCGAACGGCTTTGAGGAGTTCACGGAATTCGCAGGGCGCCTTCAGTTCCTGTGGTCGCCGGCCGAAAACTGGTCGACGCTGCTCAACGTTCACGGGCGCAGGCTCGACGGCGGGTCGCGGCTCTTCCGCGCCAACATCATCGAGCCGGGCGCCGGCGGCCTCATCGCCGGGTTCGAGCGGGGCGAGACGGCGCAAGACGCGACGCAGCGGCTCGACGTCTATAATTTCGGCGTCAGCGCCAAAACCGACTGGGATGTCGGTTTCGGCGTCATCACGTCCATCTCAAGCTACGACACGGTCGGCATCACGGCGCGCGGGGATGTCGACGGCGGCTTCGGCGCCGCCTTCGCGCCGCCCTCGGGCCCCGGCTTCATCCCCTTCCCTGCGGAAAGCGCCGACAACATTACCGGGCACTATCAGACGACAAGCGAAACGCGCCTCGCCTTCAAGCCGGCCGCCACTGTCGACTCGACGGTGGGCGTTTTCTTCTTCAAGGAAAATCTCGAGCTTGAGAATCTCTCCTTCGACACTCTGGCGGGAGGCGCCGAGAACGGGCGCGCGATCCAGGATCAGGACACCTTCGCCTTTGCGGCCTTCGCCTCTTCCAGCTGGACCGTGGCGCCCAAGCTGACCTTGCAAGGGGGCGTTCGTCTATCCGTTGAAGACAAGGATTTCATCGCCGAGCGGCTTGTCGGACCGTTCGGCTCCGGGACGTTTGGGCCCGTCACGGTCAATCTCAGCGACACCAACCTGTCGGGAGACGCCTCGGCGACTTACGCCGTCACCGAGCAGGTGAGCGCCTTCGTCCGCTATGCGCGGGGCTTTCGCGCGCCGAACGTACAAGGGCGCATCGTCTTCGGCGACGCCGTCACGACCGCCGATACCGAAGCCGTCAACTCCTTCGAAGGCGGCCTGAAGACGGAATTCTGGAACGGGCGCGGGCGAGTGAACCTCACCGGCTTTTACTACCGGACGAAAAACCAGCAACTGACCGCTGTCGGCGGCGCGGGAAATTTCAATCAACTTCTCAACGCCGACGCGGTCGTCGGTTCCGGGTTCGAACTTGACGCCGCGGTCAATCCGTCTGAGGCGCTGGAATTGACGGCCGGGGTCTCGCTCAACAACACGCGCATCGACAGTCCGGGCCTGGAAGTGGGGATCTGCGGCGCGCCCTGCACGGTGCTCGATCCGATCGCCGTTTCCGGCAATGCGATCATCGACGGCAATTCGCTGCCGCAGGCGCCGCGCTGGATCGCAAACTGGACCGCGCGCTATGCGATCCCGGTTACGGGCGGCGAGCTCTATTTCTTCACCGACTGGGCCTACAGAAGCCGCATCAATTTCTTCCTCTATGACAGCGTCGAGTTTCAAGACGGCCATGAGCTGATCGGCGGCGCGCGCATCGGCTGGCGGCGCGATGACGGGTGGGAGCTTTCTGCCTACGGACGGAACATTCTCAATGACGTCTCGATCGCCGGCGCGATCGATTTCAATAACTTCTCCGGCTATGTGAATGAGCCGCCGCTGTGGGGCGTCGAGATCGCCCGGCGATT
>CAZNXR010000547.1:0-1736 GCA_964576815.1 uncultured Caulobacterales bacterium
TCGCCCTTGAGGATGCGATAGCGCGGTTTCCCGGTGGCGCTTTGCAGCATGCGCTTGTCACCGATGTTTCCCGCGACGGCATGCTCTGCGGCCCCAACATGGCGCTCTACGCGGACCTCGCCTTACGCTTTCCGCAGATCGCGGTGCAGGCGTCAGGCGGCGTCGCGTCGCTGCCCGATCTCGCCGCGCTTTCCGCCGCCGGCGCCGCCGGCGCCATTGTCGGGCGCGCGCTTTACGAGAAGCGCTTCACGCTGGAGGACGCCCTTGCCGGCTAAACGCATCATTGCCTGCCTTGATGTTCGCGCGGGCCGCGTCGTCAAGGGCGTGAAGTTTGAAGGCCATCGCGACATGGGCGATCCCGGGGAACTCGCCCGCCGCTATTCGGAGGAAGGCGCGGACGAGATCGTGATCTACGATATCACCGCTTCGGCGGAACGGCGCACGCTCGACTATCGCTGGCTCTCGGGTCTCTCCTCGGCGATCGATACGCCGCTCTGCGTCGCGGGCGGCATCCGCACACTCGATCAGGCGATCGCGGCGCTGGAAAACGGCGCGGATAAGGTGTCGGTCAACTCCCCGGCGCTGGAGCGCCCCGCGTTCATCACCGAAATCGCGGAGATCGCCGGGTCGCAATGCATCGTCGTCGGCGTCGACAGCCGCCGCGCGGGCGACCGCTGGGAGGTCTTTCAGTATACGGGCGATACGCGCACGATCCGCTCCACCGGCCGCGATATGCTGGACTGGATCGGCGAAGCGCAGGAACGCGGCGCCGGCGAGATCGTGCTCAACTGCATGGATCAGGACGGCGTCGGCGACGGCTACGACCTGGAGCAGCTTGAGGCGGCGCGTGCGCGGCTTTCGATTCCGCTGGTCGCGTCCGGCGGCGCCGGCGCCGCGGCGCATTTCGTCGAGGTGTTTTGCAAGGCGGACGTGTCCGGCGCGCTCGCCGCCGGCGCCTTTCATGCCGGCCGGCTGACTATCGGCGGGGTGAAGGCGATGCTCGCCGAAGCGGGCGTCGAGGTGCGGCGATGAGCCTATTGGCGCCGCAAGTCGATTTCGCCAAAGGCGGCGGCCTTGCGCCGGCGATCGTGCAGGACGCGGCGACGCTGCAGGTCTTGATGCTCGCCTATATGGATGAGGCTGCGCTGAAGGAAACGGCGGAGAGCGGCGAGGCGACGTTCTATTCGCGCTCCCGCGGCGGACGCTGGCGCAAGGGAGAAACATCAGGTCATCGGCTGATGGTATTCAGTATCGCCGCCGACTGCGACGCAGACACGATCCTCTTGACCGTTGAGCCGCAGGGGCCTGCCTGTCACCTTGGAGCTACGAGCTGCTTCGGGAGTGCGCTCGCGCCGGGCGTCGGGCGCCTGGGGCTGCTTGAGCGGACGATCAACGCGCGCGCGGAAAGCGAGGGGTATACCGCCAAGCTTCTAAGCGAGGGCGTAAAGCGCGTTGCGCAGAAAGTGGGCGAGGAAGGCGTCGAGACGGCGCTCGCAGGCGCTGCGGGAACGCGAGAAGAGCTCTGCGAGGAGGCGGCGGACCTTTTCTATCACCTCGCCGTGCTGCTGAAGGCGCGCGGCGCGACGCTCAATGACGTGATGCGGGTATTGGAGAAACGTGCAGGAGGCGGATCGTGACGGGGCCCATACCGCGCGCAGCGGTGCGGAAGCTCGGCATCTATGTGCCCGGCAAGGCGCGCGCCGACGGCGCGGCGCGCGTCATCAAGCTCTCCGCCA
>CAZNXR010000548.1:0-1733 GCA_964576815.1 uncultured Caulobacterales bacterium
GCGATACGCTGAGTGTCGCGCTCAACATCCGCGGAGCTGTCGAGGACAAGTTGACCGGCAGCGGGCTCTTCATCGTCAATCCGCCATACGGATTATCGGCGAGCCTTGCAGAAGCGCTGCCCTGGCTCGCGCCGCGTCTCGCCATCGGCCCCGGCGCCGGATGGTCGCTTGAGGAGCGCGAACGCGGCAAGACGATTGTCAATCACCAAACGCGTCAAATTTGACACTTCCGGGCAAAATAGCGGCAACGTTCGATCACAAGCTCTAAAGTCGGGTTGTGGCGAGCACCCATTGCGCTAGCGTTCGGCCGTTGTGTTTGGGGTGACTCGCTCGATCGGATCGGGATTATCAATCGATTGGTGGCGCTTGCTCCGCTGTTTTCATCCTAGCCAAGGAGCGCAGCATGAGAGTGACTTTCAAGACTTCGACCTCCGTGTTTTCGATCGCCGCCATGGCGTTGGCTCTGGCGCTCACCGGCCCGGCGCCAGCAGCGCAAGCGCAGGACGCCGCCGATGGCGAGGAGGGAGACGTCGTCATCGTCACAGGCACAAGGCGGCAAGGGCGCACAATCTCCAACAGTCCTGTTCCGATCGATGTCATCGGCGCCGATGCGCTTACCGAGCAGGGCTTCACGGAGGTCAACAAGGCGCTCAACCTGCTGGTGCCGAGCTTCAACTTCCCGCAGCCCTCGATCACCGACGGCACCGACGCGATCCGGCCGGCGACGCTTCGCGGCCTGTCGCCGGACCAGACGCTCGTCCTTGTCAACGGCAAGCGCCGGCATGTGACGGCCCTTCTCAACATTAACGGGTCCGTAGGGCGCGGCGCGGCGGCGGTCGATCTCAACCTCATACCGTCGCTCGCGATCGATCGCATCGAAGTGCTGCGCGACGGCGCCGCCTCGCAATATGGATCGGACGCTATCGCGGGCGTTCTCAATGTCCAGCTGAGGCGTGCGAATGAGGGGATCACGGCGAGCGCCACCTTCGGTCAATACATCACTGAACTGCAGGATGTTCCGAACATCGTAGGCGTATTCACCGATATAGGCGGCCTTCCGATCGTGCTGCCCGACGGCACGCTCGCGGTGCAGGGCCAAGGCGAGCGGCGCGCGCGCGACGGTGAAACGCTGACGCTTGCGGCGAATATCGGCCTGCCGCTGTTCGAGGACGGCTTTTTCAACATCACCGGCGAGTATCGCGATCGCAACCGCACCGACCGGGCGGGCTTCGACCCGCGCCGTCAATATCCGACGATCGGCGATCCGCGCGAATTGACGTTCGACCGGCTCTCGCACCGCTACGGCGACGCCGACACCGTCGATTACGCCGTCTTCCTCAATGCGGGCGTGCCGATCAATCCGGAGACGGAGTTCTACTTCTTCGGCAGTTTCAACGAACGCGACGGGGAATCGGCCGGCTTCTATCGCCGCGCCAATGACGCGCGCAACCGCGACTTCACGAATGCGCCGCTGCCGCCGGCGGCGCCCGGGCCGTTCGTTCCCTTCTATCCGGACGGCTTCTTGCCGCTGATCGTCACCGACACCAACGACGTTTCCGCGGGCGCCGGCGTGAAGGGCGAGATCGCCTCCTGGAACTGGGATCTTTCCGGCGTCTACGGACGAAATCGCCTCGACTATAATGTCGAAAACTCGTTCAACACTTCGTTCGGACAAGCGAGCCAGACGGAGTTCGACTCCGGCGGGCTGGAATTCGCGCAGACGACGATCAATC
>CAZNXR010000549.1:0-1732 GCA_964576815.1 uncultured Caulobacterales bacterium
ACTTTTGCGCTTGCCCGGCTCCCGACGCGGTCGCGGAAAACTGGACAGCCGACGCTTCGACACTTCCTTCGGCAACGGCCGTGAGATCAATGTCGATGAAGCTGAACCCAGAGGACAGCTCTGTATAAGCGCCGTCGATAAGCAGCAGCTTGCCGTCGACGCGCGGGTTCCTCACGTCGCCGCTTACTGAGCCGGCGAAGTCAAGCATGCCTTCAAGAGTTTGCAGGGGCGCTGGCATAAACACGGCGATTGATTCTGCGCGCCCTTGGTATCGGGCGGAGCCGCTGATCGGCCCATCAAAAACTAGGCTCAGCCGGTCGGCGCCCTTGAGAACAAGCGGCAGCGTGAGATCGACATGGAGCGCGCGGTCCGCGCCTTTCGCCAGGACCTTAAGCTGGCGTCCATCCCAGGTGAATTCGCCCGGAAACGTAAGCGCTTTCGTGCGCGTGATGGCGGACTTCACCTCAAGTCGTCCTGTCGCCTTCGGAATGCGGTGCGTATCAAGGTCGAGGAAGAATCCTGCGGTCGTCAGGCTGTCTTGGAGTCGGACATCACGAATCTCTGCGGTCGCGCGCCAGTGCGAGCGGCTGAACGCGCCATCCAATTCGGCAACGCCGCTCTTGCCGATCCTTAGTTTCAACCCGCGAACGTCGAAACCGTCGCTGAATGCGAGGGAAGCAGGGCTCGCGAGCGCGACAGGCGATCCGTTAAAGTCCGCTGTCGCCGTTGCAAGCGTGACAACCGTTCGCGGCGTGCTGGCGATCGCGCCTGACAGGCGAACGTCCCTTAACTGCGCCCGATCTGCAGCGCTGAAGGCAACTGCGGAAGCGTCGAATGACAGTTTCTCAAATGCTCCGCTGGCTGTGTATTGAAGGCCTTCGACTGAAATGCCTCCCCTCCGGAGGGCTGCAACCTCGAAAGACAGGCGATTATTCTGGCTGGATCGGCTTAGTGCGCCCGACGCGTTCGCGGCGCCTTCGACAATGACGCCTGGCCAAGGTTCCGCTTCATCGGCGCCTTCATAAGAGAGACCGGCGCCGCCTTCTCCCGTTCCCGGATTGAAATCGAGTTCGCCGCGCATCGCGAAGCCATTTCCCCGGTAGTCGATGCTGCGAAAGCGCCATAGTCCGTCTAGGCTGCGGCTGATGTTGGTGGAGGCCCGGCGGGAGCCGTCGAGGGCGCGGATCGAGACGACGCCGGAAGCAGATGCCGGCGGTCCTGCAAGAGAAACCGCCGCCCGCGACGGCGGGAGCGTCGCGCCGTTCAGCACCAAAGCGGGAACTGTCGCCGTCATCTGGAGGGCTAAGTCGTCCGCTGTGCCTCTCGCGTCGAATTCTGCGGCCAACTTGCCGCGCGCATTCAAGGTCGGCAGCAATCCACCTAGCATTTTTTCGTCGAGAGTAAGCGTTCCCTTGGCGGAAATCTCGTTCGCCGAGAATGCGTAACCGATGTCGCCTTCGAGCTTCAGGCCGCTGGCGCTGGCGACCCTCAAACTCTTCAGGGCGACTTCATCGCCTCGTTTGAAAGACAAGCCTGCCGTTGCTGCAAATCCAGAAGCGAGCGACTGGGTAAGGCTGCTGGCGGGTTTCGCTTTCAGTTCGATTTCGCCGTCGAGGCGCGTGCGAAGGTCGCTTTCTCCTTCAAGAAGACTGAAGCCGAGGAACGGCGCCGTCGCGGAAGCGGTGACCGAGAAGGCGCCGCCGCGCCGCTCAATCGAAGTTTTTACGTCGAT
>CAZNXR010000550.1:0-1731 GCA_964576815.1 uncultured Caulobacterales bacterium
CCGTCGCTTTCGCCAGCGTCGCCATGCCGTCATAGACCGTGCCGATATTCTCGAAGAGGCCCGAGACCTCCCACATGATCCACTGCGACATGCCGTTAAGCCGCAAGACGAGCGCGATCGAGGCGGCGATGGCGCCCACCGAAATGACGGTGTTAAGCCACAGCGCGATCGACAGGCTGGCGATGATGAAAACGGCGAGGCAGTTGTTGAAATAGACGAGATTGTTGAACAGCGTGACGAGCCGCATCTGCGGATGCACGGTCCCGAGAAACTCCTCCATGCTGTCCTTCGCATAGGCTTCCTCGCGCCCGGCGTGGGCGAAGAGCTTCACTGTTGAAATATTCGTGTAGCTGTCGACAATGCGCCCGGTCATGACGGAGTGCGCATCCGCCTGCTTTTCCGCGACGTTCTTGAGGCGCGGGATGAAGTACCAGATGAGGCCCGCATAGGCGGCGAGCCAGCCCAAAAGCGGCAGCGCAAGGCGCCAGTCGGCCGCCGCCACCATCGCGATCATCGAGAAGAAATAGACCGTGACGTACACAAAGACGTCGAGCAGCTTCATCACCGTTTCGCGCACGGCGAGCGCAGTCTGCATCACCTTGGTGGCGACGCGGCCGGCGAACTCGTTCGCGAAAAAGGCCATCGACTGGCCGAGCAGATGACGGTGCATGCGCCAGCGCGCGCTCATCGGCAGATTGCCGATCAGAACCTGAAACTGAATTAGCGACTGCATCAGCGCGGCGATCGGCAGTGCGACGACGAGAAGCAGTCCCATCATCCAGAGCTTTCCGCCTTCCCGCGCCAGGAAGCCTTCGCGGTCGGCGTTAGCGAGCCAGTCGACGACATTGCCGAGAAAGGCGAAGAGAAGCACTTCGCCGACGGCGATCGCCGCCGTGATGAGCGCCATCGCGATGAGCCACTTGCGGCCGTCGCGGACGTAATGCCAGCAAAACGCCGCAAGCCCCTTCGGCGGCGCGCTAAGGCGCGTCTCCGGAAAGGGCGATAGACGGGATTCAAAGAAACGGAGCATCAGAAGGGCGTATTGCCCCAATGGCCGCCTTGAAGCAAACAAGCGGGCATGATGCGCGGTCAGAGCGCCTTGTCTGCTCCGGAGTCCGCCGCCTTAGCGCCGCGTCCGCGCGCGGATGTAGCGGATCGTGCCGGTCTTTGACCGCATTACGACCGTATGCGTCGAAATATGCCCGGACTCCCATTTGACGCCGTCGAGCATCGTGCCGTTGGTGACGCCAGTCGCGGCGAAAAAAACATCGCCGCCGCAGAGGTCCATCAAGCCGTATTTGCGATTGAGGTCCTTGATACCGGCGCGCGCGGCGCGCGCTTTTTCATCGTCGTTGCGGAAGACGAGCCTTCCTTGCATCTGGCCGCCGACGCAGCGCAGCGCCGCCGCTGCAAGAACGCCTTCCGGCGCGCCGCCCTGCCCGACATAAAGGTCGATTCCGGTCGCAGGCTCCGTCGTGTGAAAGACGCCGGCGACATCGCCGTCCGGTATAAGGATGATGCGCGCGCCGACTTTGCGCGCGCCTTCGACGATATGTTCGTGACGTTCGCGGTCGAGCACGCAAAGCGTGATGTCGCCAGGCTGAACGCGTTTGGCTTTTGCAAGCGCGCGGATGTTTTCTTCAACGCTCGCATCGAGATCGACGACGCCGTCCGGATAGCCGGGGCCGATCGCGATCTTGTCCATATAGGTATCGGGGGCGTGGAGCATCG
>CAZNXR010000551.1:0-1731 GCA_964576815.1 uncultured Caulobacterales bacterium
GACGAACTCGAAGCAGCCCTCAGGGCGGAGGAACGCAAATGACGACCCTCCTTGGTCTTAACGCTTACCAGTCGGAAGCGCTGATCGCTTGCCTTGCTATCTCGATCGCGTGGGCGGGCGTTCTTCTCATCGGCGCCATGCGCCTTGAGCGGATCGGCTTAGCGCGCGGCGACCGTTTGTGGATCGGCGTCCTGCTGCTGGCGATGCTTCCGTCGCTGGCGGCGCCGATGCTCGCCGCTTTCGGCGTATCGCTCCGCCAGCCCGCAGCGACGCCGGTCGCCGTCGAAGCGACGACGCTGCCGCAAGCGGACACGGCCGACGCCTTCCTCGCAACCCGCATCAACGCCGAAGCGGCGCCGGCCGCCGTGACGAGCACGGCGCCGCCGAGGATCACCGCCGAACAGGCGACGACGGCCCTGTCGCTTCTCTATGTTTACGGGGTCTTTCTCGCGCTGTTCATCTGGCTTGCGCGCCAGGCGGGGTTCTTCGCCGCGTCGGCCCTCGCCCAGCCGGTGCGCAATGAAACGCTTTTGAAGGCGGTCGACGACTGGGCGTTCGATTTCGGCGTCACGGCGCCGGCGCTGAAGCGGTCGCGCCATGTGTCGAGCGTGTGCGTCTACGGCGCGGTCGCGCCCGTCATTCTGATGCCGCACGATCTCGATGACCGCGTCGCGTCCGACGACATCGCCCTGATGTGCGCGCACGAAATCGCGCATCTCAAGCGCGGAGATACAAGACTGTTCACGGCGACGGCGCTGGCGCGCGTCATCTTCTGGTTCAATCCGCTGGTCACGCGCATCGCCGCAAACGTCGAAATGTCCGCCGAGGAAGGCGCAGACCGTCTCGTCATCGAGGCGGGCGTCGATCGTCGCGATTATGCATCGTGCTTCGTCAAGGGGCTCAAATACGCCGCCATGAAGCAAAGTATTTTGCCTGCGCTCGCGCCGGGCTTTACGCCGCACGACCGGCAGGGCCGGCGCCGGCGCCTCGACTCGATATTGTCGGCGGGCGGGGAACGCCTGACGACCGCCGGCGCGCGGGCGATGCTCGCGGGCGCGGCCTCGATCGCGGCGCTTATCGCCGTCGGACAGGCGGCGTTCGCCGTCGATCCCGAGGCCGCCGCGCAGAAGCAGCGCCTCGCCATGATCGCGAAGGCCGACGCGCCGGCGTTCGCCAAGCCGGTCGACGGCGACGTGACGCTGAAATACGGCGAGACCTATAAGAGCCTTGAGGCCGACAACGCGCCCGCCGTCCACAAGGGCGTCGATATCGAGGCGGCGAAGGGCGCGCCGGTCAAAGCTTCCGCGCGCGGCGTCGTCGTCGAAGCGACGACGCGGCTTCCGGACCTGCCGCGCTACGGGACAACCGTCGTCATCGATCATGGCCATGGCCTCATCTCGCGCTACGCCCATCTCGACAGCTATGCGGTGAAGATCGGTCAGGTCGTCGCCAAAGGCGATGTGATCGGCGCGGTCGGCGAAACCGGTCTCGTCACCGGCCCGCATCTTCACTTCGAAGTGCTGAAGAACGGCAAGCCGGTCAATCCGACGCTCGCCTTTGCGCCGGCCGCGCCCGAGCCGCCCGCCGCGCCCGCTTGGCCGGCGGCGGCTGAGCCCGCCGAAGCGTCGTGGCCCCCCGAACCGGCTGAGCCGACAGAACCCGTCGAACCCGTGGAGCCGATCGTCATTCTCGACGATGAGTATGTCGAACCGGCGCTTCACTATGTCTTCA
>CAZNXR010000552.1:0-1728 GCA_964576815.1 uncultured Caulobacterales bacterium
TTCGACGACACCACGTCGCTGATCGTCGCCGAGGTCGAGTACGATTATTCGTCGCCGATCTCGGCCCGGATCATGGGGCCCTTCAATTTTGAAAAAGCGGCGTCGCGCTGGCCGCGCCGCGCCGCGCGCGTTTCCTTCTGCGTCGCCCCGGGATCGTGCGTCTGAAACAAAAAACCCCGGCGCAAGCGCCGGGGTCTTGTTGCGGCGGCCGAGGCGCCAGCTATTGTTTGGTGACGTTGGTGATCTTGTTGCGCGGCGCGTTTTCCGACGAGATCAGCTTGCGGACAAGCTCCGGCGTCGCTTCAAGTTCGGCCTGGTGGATCGCCATCATGGTGCCGTCGCCCGCGACGCGCGCGTCGATGCCGACGGCTTCGCCCGAACGCACGTTGAGAATGCCCGCCGACAGATCATCGCCATAGCCGTCCGCCGAGACGGTGCGCGCCGCAATCTCGTCGCGGAAGCGCTGCGCAAGCGCGAAGTAGCTGCCGATCGAGGAAGCGATGTTGCCGCGCGGGATGCCGTAATCGGCGATCTCATAGCGGCTGAGATAGGCGCCCGAATTGTCCGAGAAGACGCCGGCGCTGGTGAAGACGTATTTCTGATTGAAGGCCGACACCGACTGCGGATTGGCGGCGCCGCCGGTGAAGAAGGTGACGATGTTCGCGCCGACGCAGCCCGTGTTGTTGGGCCCGAGGCAGGCGAGCGGCACGACGTTGAAGTTGAGCGCGCCGCCGATCGAGGCGGCGATGAACGCCTGCCCGTCCGAAGTCCGGCGTTCCTGCCAGACGACGCCAAGCTCGGTCAGCACGGGCCCCAGATTGACCGGGTCAAAATTCGCCACCATGCCGCGCGGATTGTTGATCACTTCCTGATTTTGAGCGTTGGCAGCGCCCGCGGACGCCGTCACTGCGGCGGCGGCGGCCGCCATTAGGCCGAATGCTTTTTTCATCGATATCCCCACTCTTTTCTGCGGCCCCTCTGAAATTGAAGGCGAGAGGCCGACCCCAACGAACCCATTGCCGATCCTAACCGCAATCCGCAATTCCGCAAATGGCGCGTGACTTTATCTTTCCGCCATGGTTCACCCCCTCCGCAATGGAAAAACGGCTCCCCCGAAAGGCGAAACCCGCCCGCCCGCTTCCCCAAAAAGCGGCGGAGGTCCCGGGGCTTGCCGCCCGCCGGGCCGCCCTTGACGTTCTGACGCTGGTCGCGGGGGGAAGAACGCTGGACGATGCGCTTGGGGAATGCCGCTCGTTCAATGCGCTCGAAGGGCCCGACCGCGCCTTCGCCCATGCCATGGCCGCGACCGTCCTCCGGCGGCGCGGGACGATCGATCATCTGATCGGCCTTTACATCGACAAGCCGCTGCCCAAGCGCTCGGCGCGGGCGACGGACATTTTGAGACTATCGGCCGCCCAGACCCAAATTCTCGGCACGCCTGCGCATGCGGCGGTTTCGACCGCCGTCGCGCTGACGGAGGCGTTTCGGGAAACCGAAAACTATGCGGGTCTCGTCAATGCGGTCGCCCGCAAGATCTCGACGCTCGGACCGGAGACGATCGCCAAATTGCCGGAACGCATCGACACCGCCGGCTGGATGTGGCGCAGTTGGGAACGCGCCTACGGCGCCGAAGCGACACGCGCGATCGCGCGGGCGAACGCTGTCGAAGCGCCCATCGACCTCACCCCCCGCGACCCGGCGGACGCAGCCGCACTTGCCGCCGATACC
>CAZNXR010000553.1:0-1723 GCA_964576815.1 uncultured Caulobacterales bacterium
AAAGCAACCGAAAGGTTCGACGAGGTCGTCGACTTGCCGATCCCGCCCTTGCCGTAGACGGCGAAGACCTTTGCGTTGCCGGCGTCGATGCGGCTGTCCATCTTCACTTGCACGCTGCCGTCGCCGTCGGTTTGGCGCGGTCGCGCCGTGACGGAAGGGCCGCGGGGGCGTTCGAGGTCGAGAACCGTCATTATGAATTGCTCCTCATGCGGCCGCGCCTGCGGTCACGCCTTCAAGTCTGTCTTCAAGGTCTTCGCCGGCGCGCTTCAGCGCGGCGAGCGTTTCGGGATCGGGCGTCCAGTACCGGCGGTCCGACGCTTCGATGAGACGGTTGGCGACGCGCGCGCAGGCCTTCGGGTTAAGGCTTGCAAGGCGTTCGCGAAGATTGGCGTCGAGGACATAAGTCTCGGTGATTTTCTGATAGACCCAGGCGGGGACTTCCCCCGTCGTCGCCGACCAACCCATCGTGTTGGTGACGTTCGCCTCGATCTGGCGCACGCCCTCGAAGCCGTGGCGCAGCATCCCCTCGTACCATTTGGGGTTCAGCGTGCGTGTGTGGGTTTCGAGCGCGACCTGTTCCTTCAGCGTACGGACGGCGCCGGGGCCCGCCGTCTGGTCCGAAATGTACATCGCGGCGTCTTCGCCGCGCGCGCGCTTCACCGCGCGGCCGATGCCGCCGAGCGTGTCGAAATAATGATCGATCGTCGTAACGCCGAGTTCGACCGATTCGAGATTCTGATAGGCGACATCGACATGGGCGAGGAGCGATTTCAGCACGGCCGGCTGCTGCGCCGGCGCGCCCGAGACGCCGTAAGCGAAGCATTTGCGGCGCGTGAAGGCCTCCGCAAGCTCGTCCTCGTCGCGCCATGCGCTGGAGTCGATCAGCTGATTGACATTCGCGCCGTAAGCGCCCGTCGCATTGGAGAATACGCGAAGCGCCGCCGTCTCGATATCGACGCCTTCCGACGCCATGCAGGCGAGCGCGTGCTTGCGGATGAAATTCTGCTCGGCGGGCTCGTCCGCCTTAGCGGCGAGGAGCGCGGCCTCGGCCAGCATGCGCGTCTGCAACGGGAGGAGGTCGCGGAAAATGCCGGAGAGCGTCGCGACGACGTCGATGCGCGGATGGCGAAGTTCGGAAAGCGGGGCAAGGCTCGCCCCGCAGAGGCGTCCGTAGGAGTCGAAGCGCGGACGCGCGCCCATCAGCGCGAGCGCCTGGGCGAGTTGTGCGCCTTCGGACTTCATGTTGTCCGCGCCCCAAAGAACGAGCGCGATGGTCTCAGGAATGGCGCCCGTGTCGGCGCGGTGGCGCGCGAGGAGGCGTTCGGCTTGTTCCGCAGCGGACTTCATCGCGAAGGCGCTCGGCATCCGGAACGGATCGAAGCCGTGAATATTGCGCCCCGTCGGGAGCATCTCCGGCGTGCGGATCAAGTCGCCGCCGGGCGCCGGCGCGATGAAACCGCCGTCGAGCGCGCGGATGATCGCCGCCGTCTCGTGGTCGGCTGAGAGATGCGTGTTTGTTTCGACGAGGCGCTCTGCAAGCGCGCGCAGCGCATCATCGCCTGCCGGAGCGCCCGCCTTTTTGAGAGCTTGGGCGGCATTGGCGCCGCCGATGATCGGGGCGACGAGCGCTTCGGCTTCAGGGCGCGCGCTCGCGGCGACGATTGAAGTGAGTGTCGCTGCGCGCTCCGCCTCGGTCATCGGCGCGCCGACGACATGCAGGCCC
>CAZNXR010000554.1:0-1723 GCA_964576815.1 uncultured Caulobacterales bacterium
CCAGAAGCTGATGTTGTTCATACGCGGGAACGCCATGTCGGGCGCGCCGATCATGATCGGCACGAACCAGTTGCCGAAGCCGCCGATCAACGCCGGCATCACCATGAAGAAGATCATGATGAGGCCGTGATAGGTGATGAGCACGTTGTAGAAGTGTTCGGCCTCGGCCTCGCTACCGCTCGGCACGAACGCGGTCAGCCACTGGATACCGGGCTCGGCGAGTTCGAGGCGCATCAGACCGGACATCGCGCCGCCGATGACGCCCGCCATGATCGCGAAAATCAGATAGAGCGTGCCGATGTCCTTGTGGTTGGTCGAAAAGAGCCAGCGCACGAAGAAGGACGGCTTGTGGTCATGCGCGTGGGTCTCCGCATGGCCGTGACCGTGATCGTGACCAGCCTTGAGCGCGTCATGCGAGTGACCGTCATGCGTGTGGTTGTGAGCCATTGTTTGGACCCTCGTGATCGTTATTGCGCAGCGGCGGCGGACGCGTCGGCGAATTTCCCGGCGGACACGCCAAACATCGGCTCAAGGCCCGCTTGCGCGCGCTGGCCGTCGACCCAGGCTTCGAATTTTGGCCGCGACACGACTTCAACCGCAATCGGCATCGCGGAATGGCGAACGCCGCAGATCTCGGAACACTGCCCGAAGAACACGCCCTCGCGGTCGGCCTTGAACCAGGTTTCGTTGATGCGGCCCGGGACGGCGTCGACCTTGATCGCGAAATTCGGCAACGCAAAGGCGTGGATGACGTCGCGCGCCGTCGTGACGACGCGGATCGTCTCGCCGACCGGCACGATGACGCGGTTATCGACGTCGAAGCGATAAAGCTCCGGCGTCGTCTTGTCTTCCGGAAGCATGTTCGAGACGAATTCGAAATCGCCGAAATCGGGATAGGCGTAGCTCCACGCCCACTGGAGACCGACGGCTTTGATCGTCATCGTCGGGGCGAGCGCGATCTCCTTCGCGGCGCCGGCGCCGACAAGGCTGCGGCCCGCGCGGATGACGACGGTCTCGCCCGCCGCCGGCGCCGTCTCGAACTTCACCGTCACCGTCGAAGCGCCGAGGCCGGCGAGCGTGTAATCGCGCCCGTGAACGAGCCCTTCGGCGCTCGACGCCGTGCCCTTGAAGACCTGCACATGCTTCGGCGCCGCCGCCATACGCGAGGCCGGAAAATCGTTTGCGAAGGCGAATTCGGTCGTGGCGCCGTCGCCGCGCGCAACGATCTGCTTGCCGTCGGGAATGACGTCTTCCTTGTAGAGGAGGTCGAAAGAAAAGAACGCGATGACGAGCAGGATGAGAATTGGAACGCCAGTCCAGATCACCTCGACGAGCGTGTTGTGGCTGAACTTCTGCGGTGTCGGATTGGCCTTCACGTTGTAGCGGAAGACCACATAAAGCAGCAGGGCGAGGACGAAGACGCTGATGATAGTGATGATCGGCATCAGCACGATATTGTGGAAAAAGTGCACTTCCTCGGCGAGCTTGGAGGCCGCCGGCAGCATGCCGACATCGCCGTCCGTGGGGCCGTTCCAGCCGTTGTCCTGCGCGACAGCCGCGCCAAGGGCCGAAAAGCCGCCTGCAATGCCGCCGAGTTGTCTTTTCATGAAGCCCTCAGATGCCGCGCCGGGGACGCATCCCGCCCCGGAAATCTGAGCCGCTTATAGGCGCGTCGCCGACCCGCCGTCACCCGCCGCCCGCCCGGTAAAATGGTCGCATCGGA
>CAZNXR010000555.1:0-1713 GCA_964576815.1 uncultured Caulobacterales bacterium
ATCGCGCCGGGCATTTTCTGGACGCCGATGATGGCGGGCATTGACCAGAAGGTGCAAGACGCCCTCGCCGCGATGGTCCCCTTCCCGAAGCGTCTCGGCAAACCCGAGGAATACGCCTCGCTCGCGCTTGAGATCATCCGTAACGTGATGATGAACGGTGAGACGATCCGCCTCGACGGCGCGATCAGGATGCAGCCGAAGTAGGACGGGTCTTGTCCCGCCGGCGCAATCGCCGCCGGGCGCCGTCCTGCATTGGCAACAGAGTTGGCGGGTCAAGACCCGCCCTACGCCGCCAGCGCAATCCGGCGCCGGCGAATACGAGAAAGAAAGAAGAAGAAAGACATGTTTGAAATCACCAGAAAATCGATCGAATGGGGCGGGCGCACGCTGACGCTCGAAACGGGCCGCATGGCGCGGCAAGCGGACGGCGCGGTGCTCGCCACCTACGGCGAGACGACCGTTCTCGCGACCGTCGTCGGCGCGAAGGCGGCCGACCCGAAATTCGATTTCTTTCCGCTGACCGTTCATTATCAGGAAAAAGCCTATGCGGCAGGACGCATTCCCGGCGGTTTCTTCAAGCGCGAAGGGCGCCCGTCCGAGAAGGAGACGCTGACCTCGCGTCTCATCGACCGCCCGATCCGCCCGCTCTTCGCCAAGGGCTTCAAGAATGAAGTGCTGGTCGTCGCGCAGGTTCTGGCGCACGATCTTGAGAACGATCCCGATATTGTCGCGATGATTGCGGTTTCCGCCGCCCTCACTGTCTCGGGCATTCCGTTCCTAGGCCCGATCGGCGCGGCGCGCGTCGGCCACATCAACGGCGAGTATGTGCTCAATCCGAGCCTCGACCAGATGCCGGAATCGAAAATGGATCTCGTCATGGCCGGGACTATGGATGCGGTGATGATGGTTGAATCGGAGGTCAAGGAACTCGCCGAAGACGTCGTGCTCGGCGCTGTCGTGTTCGGCCATCGCGCTGCGAAGGACGCCATCAATATGATCATCGACTTTGCGGAAACCTGCGCCAAGGATCCCTGGGCGGTGACTGTCGCCGACAATGGCGACTATCCGGCGAAGATTCGCGCGCTTGTCGAAGCCGATCTCCGCGACGCCTACAAAGAACTCAAGAAGCAGGTTCGCCAGGAGAAGATTGCCGCCGCAAAAGCGAAGGCGGTCGAAGTCTTTTGCGCGGAAGGCGACGAGAACGCTTTGTCGAAGAACGCCCTCGGGTCGATATTCAAGGAAGTCGAGGCTGACATCGTCCGTAACGGCATTCTCGAAACCGGCAGGCGAATCGACGGTCGCGATACGAAAACCGTTCGCCCGATTTTGGCCGAAGCGGGCGTGATGTCGCGCACGCACGGCTCGGCGCTGTTCACGCGCGGCGAGACGCAGGCGCTGGTCATCGCCACACTCGGCACCGGCGAAGACGAGCAATTCATCGACGCACTGGAAGGCACCTACAAGGAAACCTTCTTGCTGCACTACAATTTCCCGCCCTATTCCGTCGGCGAGGTCGGCCGTATGGGCTTCACCGGACGTCGCGAAATCGGCCACGGCAAGCTCGCCTGGCGCGCGCTGAAAGCGGTGCTGCCGACGCAGGAAGAGTTTCCCTATGTGATCCGCCTCGTCTCGGAAATCACCGAATCGAACGGGTCCTCGTCGATGGCGACAGTATGCGGCGGTTCGCTTGCGATGATGGACGCCGGCATTCCG
>CAZNXR010000556.1:0-1709 GCA_964576815.1 uncultured Caulobacterales bacterium
GAAGGCCTGTCTTCTCTTCGAGCGGCAGCGCGTCCATGTCGGCGCGCAGCATCAAAGTCGGCCCCTCGCCGTTCTTGAGGACGGCAACGAGGCCGTGGCCGCCGACGCCTTCATGCACTTTGCCCGCGTCCGCCTTCGCCTTCGCTTTCGTCCAGGCGTCGCCGAGACCGGTCGTCACCGCGAAGCCGAGCGCTTTCAACTCGTTCGCCATGATCTTCGCGCTCTGGCTCTCCTTGAAGGAAAGCTCCGGGTTCTGATGGAATGTCTTATAGAGTTCGAACACCGTCGGATAATCGGCGGCGACGGCGGCGGCGAGGTCTTCCGCGCGCGCCGGCGCTGCGAGCGCGAGGGGCAAGAGCAAAGCGGCGATCAGCGCGTTGTTTTGGACGCGACGATATCGTCTCGCCGTCACCCTATCCGCCTCCGTCACCCCGGACGGCGAAGCCGATCCGGGGTCCAACTTCGGTCGCAGGTGAAGGATGGACCCCGGGTTCGCGACTGCGTCGCGCCCCGGGGTGACGGTGTTTCTTCCGCCCTTGAAGGAAATCGGTTCGGCTTTGCTCATCGCGCAAACTCTTTTTTCTGAAACTTGAAATCGACGATCGGCATCGGGCCCGGCGGCAGGCCCGCCTTTTCTTTCTCGCCCGCGACCATCGCGCGCACGTCGGCCGCGAGCGCCTTTGCGTCATAGACAAGCCCGTCCTTGACGACGGTTTCAACCCCGCCGGCGCGCGCCGGCTTGTTGGTTTGGGGATCAAGCCGGATGTGCCCCGTCGCGTAGAGCACCTTGAGGTTTGCGACGGGATTTTCCGCGACGATGACAAGGTCCGCCTTCTTGCCGACCTGGATCGAGCCGATCTCGCGTTCGGCGCCTAAAATCTTCGCGCCGTCGAGCGTCGCGGCGCGAATGACTTCAAGCGGATGAAAGCCCGCCTCGCGCAGGAGCTCAAGCTCCTGAATGTAACCGAAGCCGTAGGTCGAATAGATATAGCCTGCGTCTTCGCCGGCGCCGACTTTGCCGCCGGCGTTTTTGTAGTCATTGATGAAGGTCATCCAGCGGCGATAATTATCGCGCCAGGCGACCTCTTCCTCCGTGCCCCAATCGAACCAGTAGGAGCCGTGCGCATCGCGGTCGGGCGCGAAGAATTTCCACAGCGACGGCATGGTGTAGTCGTCATGCCAGTCGGCGTTGCGCGCGCGCATCCAGTCGCGGCTGGAGAGGTAGATCGTAAACGTCGGAATGATCGCGAAGTTCCGCGCGAGGAGCGTATCGCGGACGTAAGCCCAGCGATCGCTGCCCGGTCCCGCGCCTTGCGCCCACAGCCTGCCGGCCTCGCCGAAGCGATGCTGTTCGTCCTGATAATTGTAGCCCGGCGGATAGTTCTGGATCGTCCGGTCGTCGAACAACGCCTCCGGCAGGCCGTACCAGTGCTCCATGGAATTCAGCCCTTGCGCCGAGGTGTCGAGAACATCGGCGTGCGCTACGGAAAGCTGCGCGTGATGCATTGTCGTCTTGAGATTCTGGCGCTTCGCCTCGTCGAAGGCAGCGGCGAGAATTTCGGCGGGGCCTGAGAAGAACTTCACGCCGTCGGCGCCGGCGGATTTGAAGGCGCGGATCTGCCGGCGCGCGGCGTCCGGCGTATTGACTTCCTCCGACCCGAACGACCCGAAGAAGGGATAGATATAGAGCCGCGGCGCGTCGATTTCGT
>CAZNXR010000557.1:0-1702 GCA_964576815.1 uncultured Caulobacterales bacterium
GGCCGCCCTGCCGCATCACCTTGATCGCGGCGGCGGCGTTCGCAAAACGCACGGCCTCCGTTTCGTCGGCGCCTTCGGCGAGGCGCAGCGTGAAAGCGCCATGCCAGACATCGCCGGCGCCGAGCGTATCGACGGCCTCGACGGCGAACGCGCCGGTCGCCGAGACGCCGGCGGCGTCGCACATCATCACGCCGCGCGACCCATCAGTGACGCAAACCCAGGCGCCGAAGCGCTCATGAACGGATTTCAGCGCGCGCGCGGGATCGGCCTCGCCGGTGAGGCCCTGAAGCCCGTCGGCGGAAAAGGCGAGATGCGTCGCGCGCGAGAGCATTTCGGGATCGTCCGGAACCGGATTATCGGCGTCAAGCACGGCGGGAACGCCTGCGGCCCGCGCGAGCACAAAGCCCGCCGCCGCGCCCGCCGGCCAGCGCGTATCGGCGAGCACGGCGTCAAACCCCGCCGCGTCGCCGATCCACTCGGCGCCGGCGGGCATTTTCGCGTCCCGGTAATTGACGATCATGCGCTCGCCGCGCGCATCGACCATCACGGCGGAGAGCGACGAGGCGCGCCCTGCAAAGCGCTTCACCCGCGCGCAATCGACGCCGTATCCTTGAAGCTCGCCGACGATCGCGTCCGCGACCGCATCTGCCCCCAGCCGCGCGGCGAGCGACGCCTCGCCGCCAAGCCGCGCAATGGCGACCGCCGCCGTCGCCGCCGGCCCGCCGCCGACCGAGGCAAACGCCTCCGCACGAAACTTCCGCCCGCCCGAGGGGAGTTCGGGCAGGGAAAACACAAAATCCTGGACCGCATGGCCGATGCACATGACACGCGCCAAAGACGCCTTCTCCCGGTCAGGGCGGGCGGGAAGGTCGCGCCCTCCTTTGATTTATATCTTATAGAAGACATAGGCAACGGGCCGTGACCGCCCCAGCCGTCACCGTTCCATCGCGCCCTTGCCGGCGAGGATGTTGGATCGGAATTTGGCGATGCGGGCGATGCGCGTCGCCGGCGCTTTCGCCGCGTTGAGGTTGATGAAATAGCTGCGGCGGCGCCCGGGCGTCAGCCTTGCGAAGGCTTCGGCGAGGTCGGGATCGGCGCCGAGCGCTTCGAGAAGTTCATCGGGCGTTTCTTCTTCGCCGGCTGATTTCGGCGGCTTTACCCCTTTCGCCGCGTAGCCCATCGCCTCCTTGAGATAGGCGCGGATGATTGGCGCACGCGCGGCGACCACGTCATTTTCAGTGAAGCGGATCATGTCGGCGGAGCGGGTGTTGGGGCCCTGCTTTTCGAGGATGCGTTCAGGGTCCGTCATCAGGGCGGCGTTGAAGAAACTGAGGCGGAAATCACCGCGCAAGGCGCCGATGATCGCGATGTTGCGCCCGGCGTGCATGTAGCAGGGATGGCCCCATTTCACGGTCTCGGCGAGACCGCTCTCGCGACAGATCGCGCGCAGCTTGGCGAGGCCGCCCGACCACCGACGCGCTGAACAGTCGGGCGTCGCAAACCGCGCGCACCGCCCGCATCCTTTCGCGAAATAATCCTTGATGTCGGTGATCATGGCGGCGCTCCGCCCGACGTTTCGAGGCTAATTTACCGCAATTCGACCGAATAAACGAGCTTGCCAGTCGCAAAGCGGCTCTGGCGGAGCTCGATCGCGCGCCCCGTTATGTCATAGGCGGTGCGGTTCACTTCGAGGATGGGCGCG
>CAZNXR010000558.1:0-1700 GCA_964576815.1 uncultured Caulobacterales bacterium
GCGCCGACGCCTCTCCCGCTGCGCGCCGTTCGCTCTTCGACGCCGCGCCGTAGCGATGATAGACGACGGCGTCCGGCGCCCAGACCGGGCGATGCGCGTCGCCGCCGGCGCGCGCCCAGTCGACCTCCTCGTAATAAAGGAAGTAGCGCTCATCGAGATAGCCGGCGCGCGCGAGGTAATCCTTGCGCAAAGCGATGGCGGCGCCGAGCGGATAATCGAGACGCGCCTCGACGCTGCGCCGGTCAGGCTTTTGCGCAAGCGCTTCGCCTTCGCCGATGTTGCGGCCGGTGAGAAGCAGAGGATCGAACTTCGCCCCGCCGAAGGCCTGCGCCGCGTGCGGCGCGTCAAACGCAACGACGCTTGCGCCGCACAGCCCGGCGCTGTCTTCATTGAGGCGCGCGGCGAAGGCGGCGAGCGCCCCTTCGGCGAGGAGCGCATCGGGATTGAGAAGGAGCAGGCGGTCGACGCCGCAGGCGGCGGCGAGCGCGCGCAGGCCGATGTTCGAGCCCGCTGCGAAGCCGCGATTGGTCTTTGCGCGCATCAGGATGAGGCGGCCGGGTGCAAGACGCGCGACGTCGGCGAAGCGAACCGCACGCCCCGCGATCGGTTCGGGCGGCGACGCCGGCGTGTGCGGCGCGCGCCCTGCGATCACCGCAGCGATATGGTCCGCCGAACCGTCATCCGAGGCGTTATCGACGATGATCGCCTTCGCACCGCCGTCGCCGAGAAAGCTCAGCGCCGCGTCGAGCGCGAGCGGCGCGCAGCGAAAATTGACGATGACGGCGCCGAAGCGCGAGGCCGCGATCATGAGCGCGCGCCGAGCAGCAGGAAGCGCGCGTCGGGCGGCAAGGCGCCGGTGAAATCCTCGATGAATTCGCGATGCAGGTCGAATTGCGGGCGATCGCCGCCGGTCGTCGAGATGCGGACGAGCGCGCCGTCGGGCGCTGCGGCGAAGCCTCGCATCAGGCGGCGCCATTGCGAGTCGCTTGCGCGGACCGTGAAAGCCTCCCCTTCGCGCAGCCAATAGGTGACGGCTTCGCGCCGGGAAGGGCTTTGCGCGTCAAGGGTGACGACCGGAACGCCGGCGGCCGCACCGACCGCGCGCGTTCTGATCGCGAAACCTTGCGCGCCGTAACAGGTCTCGGGCCGGTGAAGACGCACCGAGTCTCCGAGCGGGGGACCGTAAGCCGCAACAAGCGTGACGAGCCGGCCGAGATCGTCCGCATAGGCGCGATAAGCGACCGCTTCGCCGGGTCCCAGCGTCGATTCCGCGGGCAGCACCGCATCGGCGAGCGCGACGCGCCGCCAGCGCCCGAAGTCGCCGGGCAGCATCGCGTCAAGGTCGGGCGCGGCGGCGACGCTGGTCTCGGCCGGCCGCAGAGCCGATGTCGCGGCCCCCGCGAGCGCCATCAGGACGGCGAGGAAGAGCGTGCGCGACAGCGCCGTCATCGCGCGCGCCTCCGCGTGAACAGGAAAACCGCAAGGCTGTCGACCGCAAAGACGAGCGCCAGCGCGACGGCGAACATCAAGAGCCCCGCGCCGTCATGCAGGAAGCCCTGACCGGCGTCGAAGCCGAGAAAATAGGTGATCAGCACAAGGAGCGCCACCCGGATGATGTTTGCAATGACGGCGATCGGGATCAGGCTGAGCATGACGATCGCGTTGATGCGCCGGTCCTGGTGCTTGATCATGTAGAGATA
>CAZNXR010000559.1:0-1698 GCA_964576815.1 uncultured Caulobacterales bacterium
GCTTCGCGCATGCCACAGAACTTGCCGCGAGCGCCCGAGACGCAAAGCTGATTGATGAACAACTCTTCGACTGGAGCGGAAAGCCGTCTCGCGCCGAGGCGGCCGCGAGCGGCGAAGGCGAGCTCGTCTATCGTGAAATCGGCGCCGCTTACGGCGCCGAGATGGCGCTCTGCGGGGTCTTGATCGGCGCTCCCGCGCTGATCGAACGGCTGTCGCAGGCGGTCTGCAGCGACTATTTGCACCCGCTCATTTGCGCAGAAACCCTAAAGGCGCTCTCGCCCGCCCGCCTTGCGATGAAGGAGGCGCGCGTCGCCGCTTTCCGCGCCGAACGAGCGCGCGTGGTCGAGCGTTTGCGAAAGATCTCCGGCGTCGCGAGGGTTGCCGAGCTTGACGGCGACTATCTCACGGTTGACGCTTCAGATGCCGATACAATCCTGAAGCGCGGCGATCTGCTCGGCGCCAGGCTCTCGATGATTGAGGACGGAACGATCGGCTTCCGCATCGCCGATCCGGAGTCTAATGATCGCGTCCTTGCCGCCTTCGGCGCCGATATCGGCCGAACGCCGCGCGTCGGCGAGGTGGTCCGCGAAACCAGGGAAACGAGGATCGCCGTCAGGGTCGATCTCGACCGTCCGGGGGTTGCGAAGATCACGACGGGCGTCGGCTATTTCGATCATATGCTTGAACAGATCGCGGCGCATGGCGGCGTCTCGCTGACCCTTGTCTGCGAAGGCGACACGCACGTCGACCTGCATCACACGATTGAAGACTGCGCGCTCGCGCTCGGCGCGGCGCTGTCGCAGGCGCTCGGCGAGCGGCGCGGAATCGCGCGTTATGGCTTCGTCCTGCCGATGGACGAAGCGGAAGCAAAGGTGTCGATCGATCTCGGCGGCAGGCCCTATGCGGTGTTTGAAGGCGCGTTTGCGGCCCCGCTGCTCGGCGCGTACCCGACCGAGATGACGGCGCATGTCTTCCGGTCGCTGGCGCAGACGCTCGGCGCGGCGATCCATGTCTCGGTCAGGGGCGAGAACGACCACCACAAGACGGAAGCGTGCTTCAAGGCGTTCGCCCGCGCGCTGCGCGCCGCAATTGCGGCTGAAGGCGACGCCATCCCGTCGACGAAAGGAACGATCCTGTGACGGTCGGCGTCGTCAAAATCGGCGTCGGCAATACGGCGTCCGTCATGTTCGCGCTCGAGCGGCTCGGCGCCAAAGCGGTGTTGACCGATGATCCGCGCGTCATCGCCGAGTGCGCGCGCATCATCCTGCCGGGGGTCGGCTCCGCCCTTTTCGCGATGACGGCGCTCGCCGAAAAAGGCCTCGCGCGCGCGATCCTCAATTTCGACCGGCCGGTATTGGGCGTCTGCCTCGGTCAGCAAATGCTGTTCGATTGGAGCGAGGAGGGGGATGCGACGGGCCTCGGGCTCTTCGAAGGCCGCGTCACGCGGCTGAAAGCGAGCCGCGAGGCCCCGGCGCCGCATGTCGGTTGGTCGCGGCTGACCAGGACGAAGGAAAGCGCGCTGCTTGAGGGCGTCGAGAACGGCGCCTATGTCTACTTCGTCCACTCCTATATTTGCCCGGTTTCTGGCGTCACGGCCGCAACGTCCGCTTACGGAGAAACCTTCAGCGCGGCGGTCGAGGATGGGCGCGTCTGGGGCTGCCAGTTCCACCCGGAGCGGTCCGGCCCCGTCGGCGCGCG
>CAZNXR010000560.1:0-1689 GCA_964576815.1 uncultured Caulobacterales bacterium
GACCCGAACGACCCGAAGAAGGGATAGATATAGAGCCGCGGCGCGTCGATTTCGTTGCGGGCGCTGGCGCGCTTCAGATCGACGGAAAACGCCGCGCCCTTGTCATTGCCGACTTCGCGCACGCTGGTGACGCCGTGCATCAGCCACAGCTTGAAAATGTAGTCGGGCGGCACGTCCTGCCCCGTGCCGTAGCTGTGAATATGGCCGTGCAGATTGACGAAGCCCGGCAGCACGAACTTGCCGCGCGCGTCGATCTCGCGCGTTCCCTTCGCCGGGCGCTTGCTCTCGTCGATCGGCAGGCCAGGCGCGCCGACCGCCTTGATCGCGGAGATGCGGTCGCCCTCGACGACGATATCGACTGGCCCGAAGGGAGGCGCGCCCGACCCGTCGATCATCGTCGCGCCGCGGATGACGAGGCGGTCATAAGGCCCCTGCCCGTCCTTGCGCGGGGCGACGCCTTCGGGCGCCGCGAACGCCGCGCCCACCGTCAGCGCCATGGCCGACGCCATCGCCGCAACCGCACGGATCATCAGGAACCGCCCCTCTTGCACGCCCGCCATGGTACGCTTTTCGCGGCGAATCGAAAGGGCGTCGCACATGCCGCGCAGCCGCAATCACGACCTCGAACGCTGGCGCGAAGAAATGAATGCAAGCTGGCTTACCGCGGCGGTCGCGACAGCCGAGAAGGACAGCCGCGTCGCGACGCTGTTCGCCGGCCTCGCCGAGGAAAGCGGACGTCAGGCGTCCCTGATCGCGCCTGACCCGCTGCCGAGATTCCGCCCTTCCCTCAGATCGCGGGCGCTCGCCGCGCTTGCGCGCATCCTCGGGCCCCGGCGCATGCGCGCGGCGCTGGCGGCGGCGAAGGTCCGCGGGGTTTCGGCCTATGATCGCCTGCCGCCCGGCCACGCGATGCCGACCGATCCCGCCGAGATCGGCGCGCGGCATCGTCGCGGCGGCGGGCTCCGCGCCGCGGTGTTCGGCGCCAATGACGGCATCATCTCCAATACGAGCCTCGTCATGGGCATGACCGGCGCCGCCGTCGACAACGAGGTCGTGTTCCTCACCGGCGTCGCCGGGCTGCTTGCTGGAGCGTTCTCGATGGCGGCGGGAGAATATGTTTCCGTCCGCACGCAGCGCGAGATGCTGGAATATCAGATCGCGCAGGAACGCGAGGAACTTGAAGCTTATCCGGAGCAGGAGGCGGAAGAACTGGCGCTGATCTACGCGGCGCGCGGAATGCCGATGGAAGATGCGCGGGCCTTCGCGCGAAAAATCGTCGCAGACCCCGAAATGGCGATCAATGTGCTGGCGCGCGAGGAACTTGGTCTTGACCCTGACAATCTCGGCTCGGCGGCAGAGGCCGCCATCTGGTCGTTCCTGTCGTTTTCGGCCGGCGCCGTCCTGCCCGTCCTGCCTTTTGTCTTTGGGTCGCCTTCGCCGTCCGCGGCGGCGGCGGCGATCGCCGCCGCTGCGCTCTGCGCCGTCGGCGCGGCGACGAGCCTCTTTTCGGGGCGCAACGCTTTCGTCGGCGCCGTCCGTATGCTGGCGATTGGCGCGGCGGCGGGCGGCGCGACCTTTCTCATCGGGCGCTTGTTCGGCGTCGCCGCCTGACCGCGCGCAGGCGTCGCAAGGCGGACAATTTCGCTTATTTGGGGCGCCGAGGGAAAGCCGCTCAATCGAGACGAGAAA
>CAZNXR010000561.1:0-1687 GCA_964576815.1 uncultured Caulobacterales bacterium
CGCCTTCGCGATCAGCGGAATGAAGACGAATGCGACGACCGCGGCGACGCCGTTATAGACGGCGAAAAGAACTCCGACCCAGTTTCCCGCTTCGTTGAACGTCTCCGACGCAGCGTCTGTCGCGCCGTAATGGAACGCCGCGACGCCGGCGGTCGTGTAGATCCACATCGCGAACAGCGCGAACCAGGTGAAGAACTGGACGATCGCCAGCTGGCGCATCGTCGCCGGCATCGAGAACATGTCATCGATGATTTCCGAGAACGCCCCTTGGGCCTTGCCTCGCTGCTTCAAGAAGCCTGCAGCGATGAGGAAAAGGCCGAATACAGCAAGGCCGACGCTGACGATGTAAAGGTCGTTGACGCGTAACGCCTCCTCCGCGAGCTTGATGGCGCCGCTTGAAATCTGCGCAAGGATGACGGTCGCGACGCCGCCGACAATCAGAAGCGCGCCGCCGATCGTGAGATAGGCGCCGGAGCTTTTACCAGCGGATCTTTCGGCAGGCTCCTCTCCCAGCCCCTTCTCCGCGATCTCGAAGGCGGCGAGTTCCTCGGGCGAATATTCCCTCGTCGTTAACACCGTCCACATGACAGCAAGAAAAACAAATATGGCGCCGACATAGAACGAAAATCGCACCGAATCCGGCACGACGCCTTCCGGCGCCGAATTGGCGACATCGAACCAGTTCGTCATCATCCACGGCAGCGCGGATGCGAACACCGCGCCTGCGCCGATGAAGAAACTCTGCATGGCGAAGCCCGCCGTGCGTTGGCGGTCAGGCAGCATATCGCCGACGAAGGCGCGAAAAGGCTCCATCGTCACGTTGATGGACGCGTCCATGATCCAGAGCATGCCGGCCGCGATCCAGAGATAGGGCGAGTGCGGCATGAAGAGGAGCGCGAGCGTCGTCAGCACGGCGCCGATGAAGAAATAGGGACGGCGCCGGCCGAAACGCCCCCAAGTCTTGTCGCTCATGTGGCCAATGATCGGCTGGACGAGAAGACCGGTGAGCGGCGCCGCGATCCACAGGATCGGAATCTGATCGATTTCGGCGCCGAGCGTCTGAAAGATGCGGCTGACATTGGCGTTCTGGAGCCCGAATCCGATCTGGATTCCAAAGAAACCGAACGACATGTTCCAGATCCGCCAGAACCCCAAAGCGGGTTTGGCCGCCGGCTTCACCGATCCGTTCATCCGCGTTTCCTCCCGCCGCCACGCCGCGGAGGTCCAGCCTCCGACGCTTTTTCAATCCTTTTCCCATCCGGCCGACGCGCCCGGCAAGGAAAATTCGGGTGTTGAGTGAAAGAAATTTCATGTTTTTGCGGAGCGCCAGCAAAGCCTTGGACAATCGATGCGCAGCGCGGCATAAGGCGCGCCTTCGCGCGGGGTCCGGCGGCGGCCGCGCTCTCGGGGCTTACATGGATTGGTCGTTCATCGACTTCTCGCCTGAATTCTGGGCGGCGTTTTTTCAAGTCGTGGGGATCGACCTGGCGCTCGCCGGCGACAACGCCGTCGTCATCGGCCTCGCCGCCGCCGGACTGGCGAAGGAGCAGCGCGGCCGCGCGATCTTTTTCGGCATCGTCGCGGCGACCGTGCTCAGAATCGTCTTTGCGCTGATGACGACGACGCTCCTTCAGATCGTCGGACTGTTGCTCGCGGGCGGAATTCTTCTTCTCTGGGTTGCGTGGAA
>CAZNXR010000562.1:0-1674 GCA_964576815.1 uncultured Caulobacterales bacterium
TCGACCCGCGCCTTCGCGCGCAGCCTGACCAAGGCGCTCGCCCTCCCTGTCGCGCTCTGGGATGAGCGGCTTTCGACCGCCGCAATGGACCGCGACCTCATCGGTCTCGACACCAGCCGCGCGAAGCGGGCTGCGAAAATTGACGAATCAGCCGCCGCGTTCATTTTGCAGGGCGCGATAGACCGCCTGAACCGGCGAAGCCCATGATTTGGAGAGGCAAGACATGTCAGCAAACAATTTAAAGCGCCTGATGTCCGTGCTGCTGGTGGCGACCGGCGTTCTTCATATCGTCGTTGCGGTCGGCGGCGCGCCGGAGGACTTGCGCATTCCGCTCGCGGCGTTCGGCGCGCTTTACGGCACGCTGGGCGTTCTCCTTCTTCGCGGCGGGCGGGCGATTGTGATTGCGTCGATGGCGGCCTGCACGGCTGGCGTGACGCTAGGCGGCGCCAATTACCTACAGAACGGCGGCCCGCCGACCTTGCTGGTGATGTTCCTGATCGACGCGATTGTCCTAGTCTGCGGCGCGCTGTGGCTGTCGAAGGCCGGCAAGTGATTGCCGCGCCCCTCTCGCCGGCGGTAAAAGCCGCGCCATGACGCTCCCCGCCAGACCGCTTCCGCCCGGCAACGGTTTTTCCGCCGCAAACCTCATCAATATCGACGATGTTTCGGACGCCGAGGTGCGCTGCATTCTCGATCTGGCGGAACACTACGCCGGCTTTCTCCGGCGCGGCGAGCGCCCGCCGCAGCGCCTTGCGGGCAAGACCCAGATCAATCTCTTCTTTGAAGACTCGACGCGCACCAACCTTAGTTTCGAGCTTGCCGGGAAAAAGCTCGGCGCGGATGTTTTGAATGTCCCGGTCGCCGCCTCTTCCGTCAACAAGGGCGAGGCGCTCATTGACACAGTGCAGACGCTCGCCGCGATGGGCGCCCATGTCGTCATCGCCCGGCACAAGGAACCGCGCGTCCATGCGGAGCTCGCGCGGCGCATCGCCTGCCCTGTCATCAACGCCGGCGACGGCGTGCGCGAACATCCGACGCAAGCTCTTCTCGATGTTGCGGCCATCCGCGCCGCTTACGGGCGGGTCGAAGGGCTTGTGATCGCGATCTGCGGCGACATCAGACACAGCCGCGTCGCGGCCTCCGGCGCCGAGCTCCTGTTGCGCATGGGCGCGGAGGTGCGCTTCGTCGGCCCCGCGCATTTGATGCCGGACGCCGCGCAGTTCCCGCAGGTCAAGCGCTTCGCCTCGCTGAAAGAAGGGCTTTCGGGCTCCGACATCGCAATGGCGCTGCGCATGCAGTTCGAGCGCATGGAGGGCGACGGACGGGCGGCCGCGCAAGGCTATTTCGAAGAGTTCGGGCTGACCCACGAAACGCTGCGCTTCGCCAAGCCGGGCGCGAAAGTCATGCATCCGGGGCCGATGAATCGCAGCGTCGAAATCGACGGCGCGCTTGCGGACGATGAGAGCCGTTCGCTGATCCTGAAACAGGTCTTCTACGGCGTAGCCGTGCGCATGGCGGTGCTGGATCTCTTGATCACGAGGGGGGCCGATCAATGACCATGCTCCTTGCAGCCGCGCTCGGCTATCTCCTCGGCTCGGTTCCGTTCGGCCTTGTCATCACAAAGGCCGCCGGGCTCGGCGACATCCGGAAGGTCGGCTCGGGCAATATCGGCGC
>CAZNXR010000563.1:0-1671 GCA_964576815.1 uncultured Caulobacterales bacterium
GGCGTCAAGATCGATATCGGCGCTGTCGCCGGCGACAAGGCGCGCGACCGTCGGAATGAAGGGAATGGCGACGACAGCGGCGGACAGCGCAGCAAAACAGATCCAGACGATGACCCGAATGAAGTGCAGGCAGACCGCGAGGATCGAGGCGAGCGACCCCTTGCCGATGGCCTTGATCATGGGGACCTCCTGCCGAGCGGACGTTCCGGTCTTCTCAGAAGAAGACGACGCCGCACAGCCTTTCCTCACAGAGGCGCTTTACCGCCTTTTCCGCGTCGCCGCCGGATTGGGCGAGCGCGGCGGCGAAAAGGAGCGCCGCGCCGGCGAGCGCCGCCGCGAAGAGGAGGGAGAGAGCTTTGGTCATGGCGTCTTCCTTCCCGCCGCCCTCCGGCCTCGCCGGGCGGGCGGCCGATTGCCCTAGACGAGAACGATGCGGCCGAGCGCGGCGAAATAGCTGGCGCCGATCAGGGAGACCATCGCCATCGTGACGAGGGCGTTGACAAACCGGCCGGCATTGCCGATGTTGTTGGTGGCGTGATTGCGTAACATCTGAATTTCCTTTCGTTGGTGCGCGAACGCGTTTTGGCTGTTTTTTCCTGAGCGGCGTGGGAAACCCCGCCGCTCTTTTTTTGTTTCAGGCACGTCTTTCTGGCTGTCTCCGGTCTTTCCGCCGCTTGCGGGATGTGCTCCCGTCTTGTTGAATAACGATATACACTTATCGAAAAACGATGCAAGGGGTTTTCGTCGAAAAACGATAATTTTTTTTCGAAGAGCGATAAGGGGCACTTGCTTGAGCCATCGGAAATTGATTGCACGGCAGCTGGTGATCGCCAGCCATAATGCCGGGAAAGTTAGAGAAATCAACGATCTGATCACCCCGTTCGGGGTGGAGGCGGTGTCGGCGTCAGCGCTCGGCCTTCCTGTCCCCGAAGAGACCGAAAATTCCTTCGAAGGCAATGCTGGCCTGAAGGCTCTGGCGGCGGCCAAGGGGGCGGGGCTGCCTGCCCTTGCGGACGATTCCGGGCTTGAGGTCGCGGCGCTCGGCGGCCGGCCGGGGGTTCACACCGCCGATTGGGCGGAAACGCCATCGGGCCGCGACTTTTATCTGGCGATGGAGCGTGTTGAGCGGGAATTGCGGGAAAAAGGCGCGGAAGACCGGTCTGCGCGGTTCGTTTGCTGCCTCGCCCTCGCCTGGCCGGACGGGCATGTGGAAACATTCCTGGGGCGCGTCGAAGGCAGCCTCACTTGGCCGCCGCGCGGTACCATGGGCTTCGGATTCGACCCGGTTTTCGTGCCGGAAGGCTATGCCAAAACCTTCGCCGAACTCGATCCGGAAACGAAACACGCCATCTCCCACCGGGCGGACGCCTTCCGACAGCTGGTGGCGGCGTGCATTGCCGGCCGCAACGGGGATGCGTGACCTTGTCTGCGACGCTGCAGCGCGACGCCCTCGCCATTTATGTCCACTGGCCGTTCTGCGCGGCGATCTGCCCCTATTGCGATTTCAACGTCCACAAGGACCGACGGCCCGATGCGGGAGCGTGGACTGCGGCGCTGACGGCGGAGCTGGCGCACTGGGCCGCGCAGACGCCGGGCCGGCGCGTGACAAGCCTTTACTTCGGCGGCGGCACGCCGAGCCTTGCGCCGCTTACCCTCATCGAGGGGGTCATC
>CAZNXR010000564.1:0-1670 GCA_964576815.1 uncultured Caulobacterales bacterium
TCGAGCGCGGCGACCCGCTGATCGAATTTTACGCCGCCGTCGCGCGCAAGGACCTCAAAGGCTTTTCCGGTGAGAACTGGCGCGCAAACGAAAAACTGACGCGCGCTGAAGCGCTCGCGCTGTTCACGTCAGCGCCCGCCTTCGCTTCTTTTCAGGAAAAAGACCTCGGCACGATCGAAGTGGGCAAGAAGGCCGATTTCACGGTCTTTTCAAAGGACATTATGACCGCGCCGGAAGCGGAGATACTGACCGCAAAACCTGTGATGACGGTGGTTGAGGGCGAAATCGTATTTCAGGCGGATTCAGCGCATGGCGAACATTGAGCCTACGTCGCAAACAGCCGGCCCATATCCTCAAAACACTTGAACTCCAGCGCGTTCCCCGCCGGGTCGCGGATGAAGAACGTGCCCTGTTCGCCTGGCTCTCCCTTAAAGCGGATGTCGGGCGCGATGATGAAGTCGGCGCCCGCGCGCTTCAGCCGGTCGCCGAGCGCGCGCCAGTCGGCGGGGGAAAGCACGACGCCGAAATGGCGCGCCGGCACGTCATGGGCGTCGACCTTGTTCGTCTTGGCCGTCGCGCAATCTTCGGGCGAGAGATGCGCGACAAGCTGGTGGCCGAAGAAATCATAATCGATCCACGCATCGGATCGCCGCCCGTGGCGGCAGCCCAGAAGCCCATGATAGAACGCGTCCGCCGCGGCGAGATCGTCGACCGCGATGGCGAGGTGGAAGGGCGGCATGGTTGCTAGGATCATAAAGCTGATGATAGCGCTTTGCGCGACGGTCGGCCACGCCGCCGCCGAAGGGAGCGATCGCATGTCAACCGACTTCATCCCGCTCGCGGAGAATTTCTGGGTGGCGCCGCAGATCGCAGCGGCGGACCTTGAAAGCGCGAAGGCGTCGGGCGTGACGCTGGTCATCAACAACCGCCCCGATGGCGAAGAGCCCGGCCAGCCGCGCGGGGCCGAGATCGAGGCGGCGGCGAAGGCGCTCGGCCTTTCCTATGTCGCGATCCCGGTCGGCCCGATGGGCGTCGCCGCCGAACATCTCGACGCCTTCGATCTGGCGATCGGGACCAACAAGGGCGGCGTGCTCGCTTTTTGCCGTTCCGGCACGCGCTCGACGATCGTGCGCGCGCTGAGCGAAGCGCGGAAGGGCCGCGCGCCCGACGACATCATCGGCGAAGCGGCGGAGGCCGGCTACAACATCGCCGGCCAGCGTCGCGCGTTGGAAGCGATCGGCCGGTAGGGCGGGGTTCACCCCGCCGACTGCGGCGGCCCCGGAGGGTTGAACCCCGCCTACGCGTTAACCATAATTATTTACCCTGATTATTTCTTGACTTTGAATGTGTTCGGCCTTAAGGAATGACTGTCGCGCCGGGGACCGCTTCTCCGGCGCGTTTTGCGTTTTCGGCCGCTGAAAAGCGGCGCCTTTGACAAGTCCGGTTTGTCGCGCGGTTCGGCGGTTTGCTGGCCGCGCGATGCGAAGGAACCACCCGCCGATCGTGGGATCGCGCGGGGCTGAACAACCGCCCCCCCATCCCCCGCTCATTCCCGCGCAAGCGGGAATCCAGAGGCGCGGGGTGCAGTCTTTTGGGGTCGTGGATTCCCGCTTGCGCGGGAATGAGCGGTCAGAGGGACGGTGCGATCCCGCAAAAATACGCATTTTCAA
>CAZNXR010000565.1:0-1666 GCA_964576815.1 uncultured Caulobacterales bacterium
GGCATCCTGCAGGCGATCCTGGACACCCGCATCGGCGTGACCGCCGAGGTCGACGAGGTGCTCGACATCGCCGACCCCTACGACGGCTACAACCGGACCATCCCGGCCTCGCCCTTTCTCGCCCGCGAGACGGCGAAGAAGCCCCATCTCGTCGAGGCGCTGCTTGAGAGCCGCTGGCCGGATCCCGCGCCGACGCGTGCAGGCCTCGCCGCGCGGCTCGGCGTCAGGCTCGCTGCGGCGCCCGGCTATGAAGGCGCGCTCAACGCCGTCCGGCGCTGGGCGTCGGAAGAAAATTTCGCCGTCGCCGCGCAGCTCCTCATCGAAGCGATCACGCCGGAAGACGCCGGCGCGCGCTTCACGCTCCTCGCCGAGGCGGCGATCGATGCGCTCCTCGACGCGGCGCAAGGCGAGACTGAGCGGCTTTACGGTCCCGCCGGCGTCGAGGTTGCGGTCGTCGCCCTCGGCCGGCTCGGCGCGCGCGCAATGACGGCCGCATCCGATGTTGATCTCATGGTCATCTATGACGCGCCCATGGCGGGGGCAGGCGGCATCGACGCCGTCACCTGGGCGAGCCGTCTGGTGCGCCGGTTCCTCGGAGCGATTTCGACGCCGACAGAGGAGGGCGTCCTCTACGACGTCGACATGCAGCTTCGTCCCTCGGGCGCCAAGGGGCCGGCCGCGGTGTCGCTGTCGGCGTTCCGTAACTATCACGAGGGCGAGGCGTGGACCTGGGAGAAGATGGCCCTCGTCAAGGCGCGCGTCATCGCCGGATCGCCGTCGCTCGGCGCCGCCGTCGCCGCCGAGATCGAACGCATCCTGCGCCAGCCGCGCGACAAGGCGAGGGCCGCGCGCGATGTTGCAGACATGCGCGAGCGCGTCGCGGCGGCCAAGCCCGCCGCCAGCCCCTGGGACCTCAAGACAGCGACCGGCGGGGCGACCGATCTCGATTTCATCGTCCAGTTCCTGACGCTCGCCGCTGCGCCCGGCGGCCTGACGCTCGCCCCCGAAACCGCGCGCGCGATCGCGGCCCTCGGCGCCGCTGGTGCGCTAGGCCCCCCCCACGCCGAAATCCTTAACGAGGCGCACCGGCGCTTCGAGGGGGCGATGCAGCTGGCGCGCGCCGCATCGGGGGGGGTGTTCGCGCCGGGAAGCTCGGCCGAGCCCGTGCGGCGGAT
The DNA here is from genome assembly GCA_964576815.1 of uncultured Caulobacterales bacterium. Taxonomy (GTDB): domain Bacteria; phylum Pseudomonadota; class Alphaproteobacteria; order Caulobacterales; family Parvularculaceae; genus Amphiplicatus. Next base: position 1,176 of record CAZNXR010000565.1, read on the forward strand.
GATGGCGGCGCTTTTCGGCGCCTCATCTCTTCCGGATGCGGAGCAACGGTTGATCGCCCTCGAAAACCGGGTCAAGTCGGTCTATGACGACATTGTCGTCGCCGCAGGTTCGGAGTGAGAGGCGTAAGACTTGATGGCGCAGCGGCCCGCCTTTGATCTTCTTGTCATCGGCGCCGACGCCGCGGGCTACGCCGCCGCCGCCGCCGCGACGAAGCTCGGCGCGCGCGCCGTGCTTGTACGCGCCGGGCCCGAGCCGAAAGCCGCGGGTCTCAGTCCCTCGCCGCCGAATTTCGTCTGGCGCCTCCTCGATCTTCATCGCTACGATCTTGCGACGATCGACGCGGGGCTGACGGTCACCCATCTCGCCGAGGGCGATGACATCGCGACCGCGGCCGACCCGCTGAAGACCGCGCGCCTCCTCGCCGCGCGCGATCCGGCGCTCGAACATTGCTGGCCCGATTTCATCAGCGCGATGGCGCGATCGCACGAGA
>CAZNXR010000566.1:0-1666 GCA_964576815.1 uncultured Caulobacterales bacterium
AAAGCGGCGCGCGGGGCGCCTTCAGTCGGTCTCCTCGTCATGCGCTCCTATCTTCTTTCGCGCGACGCTGCGCATTATGACGGCGTCATCGCGGCGCTGGAGGCGAAGGGCCTTCGCGTCGTCCCGGCATTCGCAAGCGGCCTCGACCAGCGCCCGGCGATCGAAAAATTCTTCATGACGAACGGGCGCGCGACTGTCGATGCGGTCGTTTCGCTCACCGGCTTCTCGCTCGTCGGCGGCCCCGCCTACAACGACACCGGCGCGGCGCAGGAGATGCTGGCGCGCCTCGACGTTCCCTATATCGCCGCGCACGCGCTGGAGTTTCAGAACCTTCCCGAATGGGCGGAAGGCCAGGCAGGTCTCTCGGCGGTTGAAACGACGATCATGGTCGCGATCCCCGAGCTTGACGGCGCCGTGCAGCCGACCGTGTTCGGCGGGCGCGTCGGCGCCGGCGGGGCCTGCAAGGGCTGCGCGCGCGCGTGCACATTCCCCGCGTCCGAGGGCGGCAGCGCCATGCGCGCGTGCCCGGAGCGCGCGGAAACGCTCGCAGCACGCGTCGCACGCCTCGTCGCATTGCGCCGCGCGGACCGCGCAGAGCGCAAGATAGGCGTTGTTCTCTTCAACTTTCCGCCGAACGCCGGCGCGACTGGTTCCGCCGCTTTCCTCGCGGTCTTCGAATCGCTCTGGAACACGCTCGCGGCGATGAGGCGCGAAGGTTACACGATCGACCTGCCCGAAAGCGTTGATGCGCTGCGCGACCGCATCCTCAAAGGGAACGCGGAGCGCTTCGGGACTGACGCCAATGTCGCCGAACGCATCCCCGCCGCGACTCACATACGCCGCGAGCCGCACCTCAAAGTCATCGAAGCGCAATGGGGTCCGGCGCCCGGACGCCAGCTTTCCAACGGATCGCAGATCTTCGTGATGGGCGAGCGTTTCGGCAATGTCTTCGTCGGCGTGCAGCCAAGCTTCGGCTATGAAGGCGACCCGATGCGGCTGCTCTTTGAAAGGAGCTTTGCGCCGACCCACGCTTTCGCCGCTTTCTACCGCTTCCTGCGCGAGGATTTCGGCGCGCATGCGATCCTGCATTTCGGCACGCATGGCGCCCTTGAATTCATGCCGGGCAAGCAGACGGGCCCCTCCGCCACATGCTGGCCCGACCGCCTGATCGGCGAAACGCCGAACTTTTATCTCTACGCCGCCAACAACCCCACCGAGGGCGCGCTCGCCAAACGCCGCTCCGGCGCGACGCTCATCAGCTACCTCACTCCGGCCGTCGCCAATGCGGGGCTCTATCGCGAACTCACCGACCTCAAGGCCTCGATCGACCGTTGGCGCATGACGGCGCCGGAAGACGCCGAACGCGAAAGCCTTGCCGCGCTCATCCTCGACCAGGCCGAAGCGCTTGGTGTTGCGGGCGAGCGCATCGACGAAATCACAGAGAACCTTCGCACGCTCGAACGCTCTCTCATCCCCGAGGGCCTGCATGTCGTCGGCGCGCCGATGACCGAGGCGGAGCGCGCAGCGACACTCGCTTCAATCGTCGCCGCGAGCGCGCGCCCCGAGGCCGAGGCGCTCGTCGCCCCGATCATCGGCGGCGCCAACGCCGCGCAGGCTCTCAAAAAGGCGGGCGTTCCAGCAGGCGATGATGCGCTGCGCGCGCTTG
>CAZNXR010000567.1:0-1033 GCA_964576815.1 uncultured Caulobacterales bacterium
GAAAGTCGCCGTCGCGACTTTCGACCTCCCCGCAAGGGGGAGGTGAAGAAGTCTCGCCTGAAGCATTCGTACACGGAGGGTTGCGACGATCTTTCTCGCGACGGAGCGGGAAACCTCAACTCGCGACGATGTTCACGATGCGCCCCGGAACGACGACGATTTTCCGGATCGTCAGGCCCTCGGTGAAGCGCTTCACGTCCGGCGAGGCGAGCGCGATCGCTTCGACCGCTTTGGCGTCGAGCGAGGGCGCGACGGCGATTTCGGCGCGGCGCTTGCCGTTGACCTGCACGGGCAGGACGATCTCGTCCTTCACCAGCAAGGCGGCGTCGGCGACGGGCCAGGGCGCGTTGCAGACAAGGCCCTTTCCGCCGAGCATCTCCCAGCATTCTTCGGCGAGATGCGGGGTGAACGGAGCGATGAGGCGCACGAGCGCGGAGAGCGCCTCGGCCAGCGCCCAGCCTTCCACATCCGCTTTTCTGACCGCCGTCAGGAACTCGTAAAGCCGCGCAATCGCCTTGTTGAAGCGGAAATTCTCGATGTCGTCGGTGACGCCGGCGATCGCGGCATGGGTTGCGCGGCGGAGCGCCGTCGCCGCTTCCGGCAAGTCGGACGGCGGCCGCGACACGTCATGCGCGGCAAGCGCCCCCTTCGCGCCGTCGACCGTCTCATAAACGCGGCCGACGAATTTCCACGCGCCGGTGACGCCGCTCTCGGTCCACTCGACATCGCGTTCGGGCGGGGAATCGGAGAGGAGGAAGAACCGCGCCGCGTCCGCGCCATAGGTGTCGGCGATCGCTTCAGGCGCGACGACGTTCTTCTTCGACTTCGACATTTTCTCGATAGGGCCGATCGAAACCATGCGCCCGTCTTCGGCGCGCTTCGCCCTCCCGCCCTCGACGATCACGTCCTCCGGGAAGAGCCAGCCGCCCTTTTCGTCCCTGTACGTCGCATGCGTGACCATGCCTTGCGTGAACAGCCTTGCGAAGGGCTCGCTCGCCGAGAGATGGCCGGTCGCCTTCATCGCGCGCGTGAA
>CAZNXR010000567.1:1043-1665 GCA_964576815.1 uncultured Caulobacterales bacterium
TGCTCGACGCCGCCGATATATTGATCGACGGGGAGCCAGTAATCGGCGTCCGCCTTGGCAACCGGCTTGTCGGGCCGGCCTGCGGCGAAGCGGGCGAAATACCAGGAACTGTCGACGAAAGTGTCCATGGTGTCGGTTTCGCGCCGCGCGAGGCGCCCACACTCCGGACACGGAACATCACGCCACGCGGGCGTCCGGTCGAGCGGGTTGCCGGGCGTCTTGAAGGCGTCCGCCGGAACGTCGGGGAGGAGGACGGGAAGGTCCTTTTCCTTCACGGGGACGACACCGCAAGTGTCGCAGTGGACGGCCGGGATCGGGCAGCCCCAATAGCGCTGGCGCGAGACGCCCCAGTCGCGCAGGCGCCAGTTGACCGTCGCCTCGCCCTTGCCGTCCTTTGCAAGGCGGGCGACGGCCGCGTCGATCGCCGCCTCAACGCTCATCCCGTCGATGAAGCCGGAATTGTAGATTGTCCCCTCGTCCGTATACGCCGTATCGCCGACCGCGAAGGTCGCCGGAGACTCGCCCGGCGGCAGCACCACGGGCGTCACGGAAAGCCCGTATTTCCGCGCGAAATCGAGGTCGCGCTGGTCATGCGCCGGACAGCCGAAGACCGCGCCCGAGC
>CAZNXR010000568.1:0-1664 GCA_964576815.1 uncultured Caulobacterales bacterium
TCGATATGCCCTACATCCGCGTTTATGAGGTTGCGACCTTCTATTCGATGTTCAATCTCGCCCCGGTCGGCGAATATTTCGTACAGGTTTGCGGCACGACGCCCTGCATGCTGCGCGGCTCGCGGGACCTTAACGCCGTTTGCGAGCGGGTGATCGGCGAACAGAACCATTCGACCGCGGACGGCAAGCTCTCCTGGCTCGAAGTCGAATGCCTCGGCGCCTGCGTCAACGCGCCGATGGTGCAGATTTCGACAGGCGAGAGCGACCACTATTTCGAAGACCTGACGCCGGAAATCTTCGAGGATCTGCTCGCTAAGCTGCGCAAAGGCGAGAAGGTGAAGATCGGTACGGCGAACGCGCGCCGGCATACGTCGAACCCGGAAGGCGATCTGACATCGCTGACCGATCCATTACTTTACGACGGCAGCCGCGCTGCGCCGATCGCCACGCTGCCGAATTCGGCGGTGAAGTCGTGACGGCGTTAGGAGCATCATTCACCGTCACCCCGGGGCCGCGCGGAGCGCGGAACCCGGGGTCCACCTTCGGCGGTTCGTACAAAGATCAAGAGCGGGAGCTGGATTCCGGATTCCGGCTTCGCCGGCCCCGGAATGACGGAAGCAAGCAATGACGACCAGCCTTCTCGAAGACAAAGATCGCATCTTCACCAATCTCTACGGGCTCCATTCGCCCGGACTGGAAGCCGCGAAACAGCGCGGCGCGTGGAACGCGACCGCCGACATTATTCGCATGGGGCCGGACTGGATCATCCAGCAGATGAAAGATTCAGGGCTTCGCGGTCGCGGCGGGGCGGGGTTTCCGACCGGGCTCAAATGGTCCTTCATGCCGAAGCAGGTCGGCGAGCGGCCGCATTATCTCGTCGTCAACGCCGACGAGTCCGAACCCGGCACCTGCAAGGATCGCGACATCATGCGTCACGATCCGCACCTTCTTGTCGAGGGCTGCCTTGTCGCCTCCTTCGCGATGAAGGCGCACGCTTGTTACATTTATCTGCGCGGCGAGTATGTCGATGAGCGCATTGCGCTGCAAAGGGCGGTCGATGAAGCCTATGCGGCGGGACTCATCGGCCGGAACGCCTGCGGGACAGGTTTCGATTTCGACCTCTTCGTTCATCACGGCGCCGGCGCCTACATCTGCGGCGAGGAAACGGCGCTTCTCGAAAGCCTCGAAGGCAAGAAGGGCCAGCCGCGCCTTAAGCCCCCCTTTCCGGCGGGGGCGGGCCTTTATGGCTGCCCGACGACCGTCAACAACGTCGAATCGATCGCCGTTGCGCCCACTATCATCCGCCGCGGCGCGCAGTGGTTCAAGAAATTCGGCCGCGACAACAATGCAGGCACGAAAATTTTCTGCATCTCCGGCCACGTCAATCGTCCGTGTAATGTCGAAGAGGCTATGTCGATCCCGCTCCGTACGCTGATAGATCGCCATTGCGGCGGGGTTCGCGGCGGCTGGGAAAATCTGAAAGCGGTCATCCCGGGCGGTTCATCGGTTCCGCTGTTGCCGAAGTCGATCTGCGACGACGTGCTGATGGACTTCGACGCGCTCCGCGACGTGAAGTCGGGGCTCGGCACGGCGGCGGTCATCGTCATGGACAAATCGACGGACGTCGTGGCGGCGATCGCGCGCATCTCCTATTTCTACAAGCA
>CAZNXR010000569.1:0-1656 GCA_964576815.1 uncultured Caulobacterales bacterium
AGCGAGTTCGATATCGGTCGAACCCTTGAACCGCTTCTTGCCGGTCGCATCGGTGAATTCCCGCGCCAGCTTGGTCACCATCGTGTAGCCGTTATAGTCGAGCCAATCGACGAGCGGCCGCAGGGGCGAGTAGTCCTGCTCGCGATCCTCCTGCATCGAGGTGAAGTAATAGGCCCTTACGAGCTGGCAGGCGGCGCGGGATTTCGCCAGCAAGCTCTTGTAATCCATGTCGAAGCCCAAGGCTCTCGCCGCCTTGTAGAGATTTGCCCCGTCAATAAAGAGAGCGGTCTTTTCAGACTCGCGCATGCCCAGAAAACTGTTCATTGAAGCCTCAGGTCAGCCCGGTGATAACACGACGTACTATGAGCGCCGGCGAACCGGCGACAATGAGTTAAATACGTGATTCTGATAGGTTTAGGATCAAGTCTCTCCTTCTGCGGCCGAGCGCCGCAAGATGTGATCGAACTGGCGCTGGCGGCGCTCGATACGCATTTCGGGGTCCTGCGCCGATCCGCATTGCACCGGTTTCCGGCCTGGCCGGACCCTGCCGACCCGTCTTTCGTCAACGCCGCGGCGACATTGTCCCCGGGGCCCGACCCTTCGGCAGTTCTGGCCGGCTTGCACGCGATTGAAGCCGCCTTCGGCCGGCGCCGCGAACGAAAGAACGCGCCCCGGACCCTCGACCTCGACCTTATCGCCTATGGAGACCTTATCCAGGAAGGGCCGCCCCTGTTGCCGCATCCGGGGCTGGAAACGCGGGAATTCGTGCTCGCGCCGCTCGCCGAGATCGCCCCGGACTTTCGCAGTCCTCGTTGCGGCCTGACCGTCCGGGAAATGCTGGCGAAAGTGACCCGCTGACCGGCTTTTTGCATTGCAGCGGTTGTCTTGGCTGCGGCGAGCCGCTATCTCCGCGGGTCCGGCGGGCCTGCTTTGAGGTCGCGCCCCCCTTTCCCGTGAGGAGCCTGCCTGATGGCGCGCGTCACCGTCGAAGACTGCGTTGAGAAAGTGCCGAACCGTTTCGATCTCGTGTTGCTGGCGGCGCATCGCGCCCGCGTCCTCACCTCCGGCGCGGCGCTGCTCGTCGATCGCGACAACGACAAGAACCCCGTCGTGGCGCTCCGCGAAATAGCGGACGGCGGCCTCAACACCGAGGGCCTCCGCGAGGACCTCGTCGTTTCGCTGCAAAAGCAGTTCAACGTCGATGACGACACGGCGGGCGCTGCGGCGATCGAAAAGGCCGACACACCGGAGTTTGACCGTACAAGCCAGGAAGACTTCATCGCGCAAATCAAGGCGGCGGGCATGACGACGCCGCAGTCTTTGCCGAAGGGCTGATTGTCGGGGCCCGGCTGCGTCCGGGCGCGCGCTAAGGAGGCGCGTTAAGCCGAAATGGCGGACAACGCACGCGACGACGGCCGGAAAGCGGCGAAGGCTCGCGCGCCGTCGTCAAGCAAGGCGGCCGCCATGCCCTCGCCCGTGAATGAGACGTACCCGGAAGAAGCAGCGCGGGCGCATGATCCTTCGGCGCCTCGCCTCGCGGCGGAAGACCGGCGCAGCCGGCCGGCGGCAAAGGACGCGCCGGCGCCGGTTGTTGAGGCTGCTGCTAAAGCGCCGGCGTCTTCAGGCGGAGACCTGATCCGGCAGCATGAACTCGTC
>CAZNXR010000570.1:0-1652 GCA_964576815.1 uncultured Caulobacterales bacterium
CTCCTCGTCAACGGCTTCTGCAAGGAAGTCTTGCAGGAACTGCCGATGGAATTCGCGATCGAAGCGCAAAAGCTCGTAAGCGTCAGCCTTGAGGGGAGCGTCGGGTGATGTTGATGGAAGGCGCTCTAATCCCGCTCATCCCGGCGAAAGCCGGGATCCATCACCGGCGCCGCTGGATCCCGGCTTTCGCCGGGATGAGCGGAATTTTGTTCGCTGGCGCATGTTTTGCTGAAACGCTCCCCGATCCGCTCGCGGCGGGGTGGAAGGGCGAGAAGGTCTGTACGCTGAAGGAAGAGACGGCCGATCACCGCCTGCTCCTCTGCTCCTTCGCGCCGGGCGCCGGGCATGAGCGACACTTTCATGCGGCGCATTTCGGCTATGTGCTCGAAGGCGGGCGCATGCGCATCACCGACAAGACCGGCGTGCGCGAGGTCGAGACGAAGCGCGGGGCCTCCTGGCGCTCGGACGGCGTCGACTGGCACGAGGCCGTCAATGTCGGCGACACGACGACAAGTTATCTGATTTTCGAGCCCAAGGGACACTGATGCTGACGATCGACAACCTCCACGTTTCCGTCGGCGGCCATGAGATCGTCCGCGGCCTGACGCTCGCCGTGCCGGCGGGCGAGGTGCACGCGATCATGGGCCCGAACGGCTCCGGCAAGTCGACGCTTTCCTATGCCGTCGCCGGCCGCGAGGGGTATGAGGCGACGGCGGGCGCGGTGACGCTCGATGGCGAGAGCATCCTCGGCCTTGATCCAAGCGAACGCGCAGCGAAGGGCCTTTTTCTTTCCTTCCAGCATCCGATGGAAATCCCCGGCGTCGCGACGATGAACTTCATCCGCACGGCGCTCAACGCCCAGCGCAAAGCGCGCGGCGACGATGAAGTCTCGGCGGCGGAGTTCCTGAAGATCATCCGCGCGAAAGCGAAGATCGTCGGCCTCACCGACGAAAAGCTGAAGCGCCCCTTTAATGTCGGCTTCTCCGGCGGCGAGAAGAAGCGGATGGAGATGCTGCAAATGGCGATCTTCGAGCCGCGTTTCGCCATCATGGACGAAACGGATTCCGGGCTCGACATCGACGCGCTGAAAATGGTCGGCGAGGTGGTGAATTCCTTGCGCGGGCCTTCCCGCGGCTTTCTTGTCATCACGCATTACCAGCGCCTCTTGGACTATATCCGGCCTGACCGCGTGCATGTCCTCGCCAAGGGCCGCATCGTGAAATCGGGCGGGCCGGAACTCGCGCTGGAACTCGAAAAGTCCGGCTACGATCAATTCGTCGAGGCGGCGTGATGGCGGCGGTTGCGCTCACCCCGTTCGAATCCGCGCTCGCTGCGCGCGCGCGCGGTTTCGCCGGCCTGCCGCACCGGCGCATGGAAGCGTGGAAGTGGACGGATGTGCGCGCCGCGCTGCGCGAGGAGATGGCGCCGGCGTCGGAGACGGTGATCGCACCGTCGGTGTTCGCCAATGCCGGGCCATTCGAAATTCTGGTGATGAACGGGCGCGCCGAATGGTCCGGCCCGCCGCCTCAAGGCGTGTCGGTCCTCACTGGCGCTGCGGCGACCGCCATTGACCATCCGCTTGGCGCGCTTGCGGCGTCGCTGTCGGACAATGCGGTGGAAATCGGAATTGACGGCGCCGTCGCGCAGCCGGT
>CAZNXR010000571.1:0-1652 GCA_964576815.1 uncultured Caulobacterales bacterium
GCGCGGAGAATCGGCGCCGGCGACCGGCGTCGCCTTCACGGAAACGCCCAGGTTCAAGAACACCGCCAGCGCCTCGAAGATCGTCAGGGTTTCCTCCGACTTTTCCGCCGTCGCCGACCCGCCCGCCCGGCTTGCGCCGAAGGCGGGCCGCGCTTCTGCGGACGCCGACGCGAAGATCGCCAACGCGGCCGCCGACAGAACGATCGAATGAGTGCGCATATGAAATCTCCCGCATCGCTTATGGTCCGGCTTCGCCCTGCGTGACAAGTGTCGCGCACCTTGTTTGCGGCGAACCGAGGCCCTGATGCGCCGGTTCACCGCATTGTGAGGCCTTAGCCGAGCGCCTCCATCGGGTCGGTAAACGGCAGCGAAAGCGCCTCGGCGACCGCCCGATGGGTGACGGCGCCGCGGTGGACGTTGAGCCCGTTCCGCAGATGCGGGTTCTTTTTCAGGGCCGTCAGCCCTTGGTCGGCGAGCTGGAGTCCGTAAGCGAGCGTCGCGTTGTTGAGCGCGTGGGAAGAGGTCATCGGCACCGCGCCTGGCATGTTGGCGACGCAGTAATGGACGACGCCGTCGATGACATAGGTCGGCTCGGCATGGGTCGTCGGCTTCGAGGTTTCGAAGCAACCGCCCTGGTCGATCGATACGTCGACGAGCACGGCGCCCTGCTTCATGCCCTTCAGCATGTCGCGGGTCACGAGCTTCGGGGCCGAGGCGCCGGGGATCAACACCGCGCCGACGACGACATCGGCGGCGTCGGTTTCTTCATCGAGCGCCTCGAATGTCGAATAGCGCGTCTTCACCCGGCCGCCGAAAATGTCGTCGAGATAAGAGAGGCGTCGCAAGTTCCGGTCGAGCACCGTCACCTCCGCGCCAAGGCCGATCGCCATCTTCGCCGAATGCGTGCCGACGACGCCGCCGCCGATGACGAGCACCTTGGCCGGCAGCACGCCCGGAACGCCGCCCATCAACAGGCCGCGCCCGCCCTGCGGCGCCGTCAGCGCATAGGCCGCCGCCTGGATGGCGAGGCGTCCGGCGACTTCGCTCATCGGGGCGAGCAGCGGCAGGCCGCCATGGTCGTCCGTCACCGTTTCATAAGCGACGCCGGTGACGCCGGATTTCAAAAGGCCCTTGGTCTGGTCTGGATCCGGCGCGAGGTGAAGATACGTGTACAGAATTTGTCCCGAACGCAGCTGCGCATATTCCGAGGATTGGGGCTCCTTCACCTTCACAATCATGTCGTTCTCGGCGAAGATCGTCGCCGCGTCGGGCGCGATCGATGCGCCGGCGGCCTTGTAGTCGGCGTCCGACGCCTTGATGCCGGCTCCGGCGTTCGTCTGAACCATCACCTTGTGGCCATGGGCGACATATTCGCGAACCGCGCCCGGCGTCATGCCGACCCGAAACTCGTTGTTCTTGATTTCCTTCGGCACCCCGACGCGCATAGCGATCTCCCGATTGGTGATTTGCGGTCCGTCTAGCAGATTATCGCGCGAAGCAGGAAGGGCGGTGTGCCCGTGGGGCGTGGTGAGTAGGGAATGAGCGGGGATGGGGTTTGCCCATTGCCCATTGCCACTGCCGATTGACCATTCACCATTCACGTCTCCCCACCCAAAGCTCCGCCTGCGCCGCGGGAAGGGTTTCCCCGGCGG
>CAZNXR010000572.1:0-1644 GCA_964576815.1 uncultured Caulobacterales bacterium
TTCATCTTCATCTTCGTCGGCGCAGTGGCCCTCGTCGGAGGACCGGTCGCCATCATCCCGCTGATCGGGGTTCTATCCGCGCTGATCGTCGGCCTCCTCACCCAGCCGCTCATTCTGCGCAACACGAAATCGGCGCTGGCGGAGGGCCGTGAAAAGCACGGCGTCCTCATTGAAGCGCTTTCAGGACTTGAAACCGTCAAAAGCGTCGCCGCCGGCCCGATGATGCGCGATCGCTGGCGCAGGGGCGTCCTTCGACAGGCGCGGATCGCGACCGCCGGCCGCTTCATCAATCAGCTCGCCGTCAACTTCGCAGGGTTCGCCCAACAGGGCGCGCAGGTCGGGGTCGTCGTCATCGGCGTCATGCTGGTCGGCGCCAACGAACTTTCCATGGGTGCGCTGATTGCGAGCGTCATCCTTACGGGGCGCGCCATGGCGCCGCTTGCGCAGGTCGCGAGCCTTCTCGGCCGGATCAGCGGCGCGATTTCTTCCTATAAGGCGCTCGACGAGTTGATGACCGCGCGCTCCGAGGTCGATCCTGCGCGCGCCTATCTCCGCCGCGACGGCCTCGCCGGCAAGATCGAGTTTCGCGAAGTGAGCTTTTCCTATCCCGGGCAGAAAGCCCGCGCGCTTGATCGCGTCAGCTTCACGCTCGGCGAAGGCGAGAAGCTCGCCATCCTCGGACGCAACGGATCGGGCAAATCGACCATCGTCAGGCTGGCGCTCGGCGTTTACGAGCCCGCTGAGGGGCAGGTGCTGATCGATGATACGGACCTGCGCCAAATTCATCCCGCCGATCTGCGCGCGCGCGTCGGCGCGGTTCTTCAGGATGTCTGCCTGTTTTCCGGAACGGTGCGTGAAAATATCGCGCTCGGGCTCGAAACGCTGACGGATGCGGACATTCTCGAAGCGGCGAAGATCGCCGGCGTCCATGATTTTGTCGGCGCGACCGACGCGGGCTATGATCAGCGCCTCGGCGAGCGCGGCGAAGGCCTCTCCGGCGGACAAAGGCAGGCGATCGCCCTCGCCCGCGCTCTCGCGACGAAACCGAAGGCTCTGCTGCTCGACGAGCCGTCGAGCAATCTTGACGCCCAGGCGGAGGCGCAACTGATCGCGCGGCTGCGCGACGTCGCCGAAGGACGCACGCTTATCCTCGTGACGCACAGGCTGTCCATGCTGACGCTGGTCGATCGCGTCATCGTCGTCGATCAGGGTCGCATCGTCGTCGACGGCCTGCGCGATGAGGTGCTTCGTTCGATGACAGGCGCGACGCCGGCGCGCATTGAATCGGCGACGAATGTGCGGGAGCTGGCGCGCGCGCCCCGCCGGATCGGAGCGGCCTGACCATGACGTTGGCGATAACGGGCGATGTCGATAAGGAGCTGCCGATCGAGCCGTCAAAGGCCGCGCAGTACCTGCTTTATGCGATCGCCGGACTGCTTGCGGTCGCCTTCCTCTGGGCGAGCGTCGCCAAGCTTGATCGCGTCACTCGCGGCGAAGGGCGCATCGTGCCGTCGAACCACCTGCAGAAGGTCCAGTACCTTGAGGGCGGCATCATTGAGGAAATTCTCGTGCGCCCCGGCCAGCGCGTAAAGAAGGGCGACATTCTCATTCGCGTCGATCCGACCCAGATCAACGCCAAGCTCT
>CAZNXR010000573.1:0-524 GCA_964576815.1 uncultured Caulobacterales bacterium
GCGGCGTTCACGGCCCACAACATCAAGCGCGTTCTCATCGCCTATGACCGCGACGCCGCCGGCGACAAGGGCGCCGTTGACGCCGCGACGAAATTGAACGCCGCCGGGATCGAGGCTTTCCGCATTCTCTTTCCGAAAGGCATGGACGCGAACGCCTATGCGCTCGCCGTGACGCCGGCGCATGCGAGCTTGGGCGCGCTCATTCGCGCGGCGGAGTGGATCGGCGCCGGCGATCCGTTGCAGCGGCGTTCGCTCCCTTCGACGGCGGCGCGCGCGGATAGCCCGGAAATAGCCGCTAAGAGGAAGGAAGCTGCGGAGATCGCGGCGCCATCGGCGCGGACCTCGGCGGCGGCGCTTGCGGCGAGCAAGGAACCGGCCGGTAAGGGGAAGGAAGCCTTCGAGACTCGCTCAGACGGTTCGTCCATGAACAAACCATCTTTCCCTTTAGCTGCTAGCGCCGAACGCGCGACGCGCGCCGCGGCTGCCGTTGAAGCGACGCCGGCGACGCAAGACTCCGCGCCGCT
>CAZNXR010000573.1:534-1639 GCA_964576815.1 uncultured Caulobacterales bacterium
TGGCCCCGGCGAGATCGACGCCGAGATCGGCGAGCACGAGATCGGCTTTGCGTTCGGTGACCGGCATTGGCGCGTGCGGGGCCTCGCGAAGAACATGAGCTATGAAACGCTTCGCGTGAACGTCCTGGCGCGCCGCGCGGTCAATGGCGCGGAGGCGTTCCATGTGGACGCCTTCGATCTCTACAGCGCGCGCCATCGCAGCGGATTCGTGGCGCAGGCGGCGACCGAGCTTGGCCTTTCCGTCGAGACGGTCAAAGCGGACCTCGCGCACGTTTTGCTGAAGCTGGAAGAATTGCAGGACGCGCAGATCAAATCCGCTCTTGAGACGCGCCCGGCGGCGCCGGCGATGACCGCCGAGGAGGAGCGTGACGCCCTCGATTTGCTGAGCGCGCCTGATTTGCTGGCGCGCATCGCGAGCGACGCGGAGGCCTGCGGCGTCGTCGGCGAGCGGGCGAACGTGCTGGCGCTGTATCTCGCCTTCATATCGAGGAAACTCGACAAGCCGCTCGCGGTCTTGATCCAGTCAACGAGCGCGGCTGGGAAATCCGCGTTGATGGATGCGGTTCTCGACTTCGTTCCGGAAGAAGAGCGCGTTCAGTATGCCGCGATGACCGGCCAGGCCCTCTTCTACCTTGGCGAAACAGCCGTGAAGCACAAGGTGCTGGCGATCGCCGAGGAGGAAGGCGCGCGCGAGGCGAGCTACGCGTTGAAGCTGCTGCAGAGCCAGGGCGATTTGTCGATCGCCTCGACCGGCAAGGATCCGGTGACGGGGAAGCTCATCACGCAGGATTACCGCGTCGAAGGCCCCGTGGCCCTCGCCATGACGACGACGGCGATCGACCTCGACGAGGAATTGAAGAACCGCTGCCTCGTTCTCGCGGTCAACGAGACGCGCGCGCAAACGGCGGCGATCCACAAGCGCCAGCGCTACGAGGAGACGCTGGAGGGGTTGCTCGCGAACGAAACCCGCGCGGCGCTCGTCGAGCGCCACAGATGCGCGCAGCGCCTGTTGAAGCCGCTGAAGGTGGTCAACCCTTACGCGGAGAGCCTCACCTTCCTCGCCGACAAGACGCGGATGCGCCGCGATCATCGCAAGTATCTCGCC
>CAZNXR010000574.1:0-1629 GCA_964576815.1 uncultured Caulobacterales bacterium
CCCTTCTGCTTTTCGGGGGCGGCGGCAAAATCTCACAGCTGATGGGAGATTTTGCCAAGGGAATCAAAGCCTTCAAGAAAGGTCTTCAGGATGAAGATCCAAAGCTTGAAGACCGCGCGAAAAGCGCCGTCGATGTGACCCCCAAGACAAAAGACGGCGCCAATTAGAACCTCGCCGGATTTCGGCCGCCGAAGCCCGGGCCAGTGAGGGCGCCATGAACCTGACGCCGCAGATCGGTTTCTTTGAACTTATCGTGATCGCAGTGATCGCGCTCGTCGTCGTCGGCCCGAAAGAGCTGCCGCGATTGATGCGCATGGCCGGCAAGTTCGCGGCGCAGGCCCGGCGCATGGCCGGCGAATTCCAGTCAGCCTTCAACCAAATGGCGCGCGAGACCGAGCTTGAGGAAATGCGCCGCGAGATCGAAGCGCTAAAGCGGAACAATCCGGTCGCGGAGGCCAGACGCGATGTCGAAGCGGCGCTAAAGCCTGTGGAGACCTCGCTCCGCGAAGCGGCGAACGACGCCCAGAAGAGCGCGCCGTGACGGTTCCGGCGAAGAATCCGAACCCGGTCGAGCTTGACGAGGACGAAGTCGCCTCTTCCGCCGCGCCGCTTCTCGATCACCTGACGGAACTCCGGTCGCGCCTCATCGTTTGTCTGGCGGCGATCGCAATCGCTTTTGCTTTCTGCTTTCTGTTTTCCCGGCAGATCTTCAATTTTCTCATTGTTCCGTTCACGGAGGCGGTGAAGACCGTCAACGCCGGAAAGGAGCCGACGCTTTATTTCGCGCCGCTTGAGTTCTTTTTCACGCAGGTGCGACTGTCGGTCTTTGCGGCGATTGTCGCCTCCTTCCCGGTCCTCGCCTGGCAGGCCTACGCCTTCATCGCGCCGGGCCTCTACAAGCGCGAGAAAAAGGCCGCGGCGCCTTTTCTTGTCGCGATGCCGGTCCTATTCGGACTCGGCGCCGCGCTCGTCTATTTCGTGATGATGCCGTTCATCATGCGCTTCGCGGTGGGGTTTGAAGCGCAAGGGGAAGGGGCGCCGGACGCCGCCCGGTTCGAGCTGCTGACGCGCGTCGGGGATTATCTCTCGCTGGTGACGACGCTGATCCTCACCTTCGGCTTCAGTTTCCAGCTTCCCGTATTCCTCACGCTGCTTGCGCGCGCCGGCGTCATCACCGCCGAGATGCTGGTGAAGTTCCGCCGCTTCGCGATCGTCGGCATCTTCATCGTCGCGGCCATCCTGACGCCGCCCGACCCGTTCAGCCAGGTCGTTCTCGGTTTTTGCATCATCGCGCTCTATGAGCTTTCGGTGGTGTCGGTCAGGCTCGCCGAGAAGAAGGCGAAGCGGTTGTCTGAAGAGGCCGCGGCGTAGGCTTTTGGCGCCGAAATTGGCGCCTTTTCGTATTCGCTCTCTCCTGAAATTTTCAGCCTTTCCGCGGGTTCCAGCCCGAAACTACGTATTTTGGCTGGAGGAAAATACGTAGATTTTCCTGAGTTCAGCACTTCCGTCATCCCGGGGCCGGCGAAGCCGGAACCCGGGATCCACGGCGCCGTGCGCTGTTAGATGTGGACCCCGGATCGGCTTCGCCGTCCGGGGTGACGGCAGGAGAGGGGGTTTTGCTCCCCCGCG
>CAZNXR010000575.1:0-1629 GCA_964576815.1 uncultured Caulobacterales bacterium
GTGCCCCCCTCGCCGGCGTTCGCCGATCAGCGTTTTCTCCCAAGATCATCACTATGCGGACGATTTAATGCGTCGCACAATCTCAAAGCGGCGCGGCAATGGTGAATTGCAACAAAAGTGACATTTTTAGCATAAACGGCTGATATAAAGTCACATAGTGGCTGATTAGACCAATATGATAGAAAAATCTTCTTGCCAGGAGCAGATAGATGCGCTGCGCTGCAACATAAATATTGCGCTGCAGTGCGAACCCGATAGACTTGCGCCGTAAGCGGACGATTCGCTTCGGTCGCGCAGGAAGAGGAGAGGGCCAATGAAATTCGTCGCCGCCGTCATCAAGCCGCAAAAGCTCGACGAAGTGCGCGCCGCTTTGTCGGCGATAGGCGTCCCCGGCCTCACCGTCACCGACGTTCGCGGTTACGGCCGCCAAAAGGGCCACACGGAAATCTATCGCGGCGCGGAGTACAGCATCGACTTCCGCCCGAAAGTGAAGATCGAGGCGGCGATCCCCGACGACCGGCTGCAGCCTGTGCTCGAAGCGATCCGAAAACACGCCAATTCCGGCGCGATCGGCGACGGCAAGATTTTCGTCTTCGATCTTGAAGACGTCATCCGCGTGCGCACCGGCGAAACCGGCGACGCCGCCCTTTAATTCCCGCCATCAGGAGAAAAGTCCGACATGAACGCGACCATGAAGATCGCCGCCGCAATCGCCGCGTTACTGGCGCCCTCCGCGGCGCTCGCCGCCGGGCCCGACAAGGGCGACGTCGCCTGGATGCTCGCTTCGACCATCCTCGTGCTGCTGATGATCCTGCCGGGCCTTGCGCTGTTTTACGGCGGACTCGTCCGTGTAAAGAACATGGTGTCGATGCTGTCGCAGGTGACGGCGGTCGCGGCGATCGGCGTCGTCATGTGGGTCGTCTGGGGCTATTCGATCGCCTTTACGGACGGCGGCGCGATCGACAGCTTCGCCGGCGGCTTCGGCCGCCTTTTCCTCGCCGGCGTTTCGCCTGAAAGCACGGTCGCCACCTTCTCGACCGGCGTCGTCATCCCGGAATACGCCTTCATCGCCTTTCAGGGGACGTTCGCCGCCATCACCGCGGCGCTTGTGCTCGGCGGCGTTGCGGAGCGGATGAAGTTTTCGGCGGTCGTTCTCTTCGCGATCTTCTGGCCGCTTCTCGTCTATTACCCGATGGCGCATATGGTCTGGTGGTGGCCCGGTCCAGACGCGATCGCGGGCGATCCGGAGGCCCCAGTGCGTTCGGGGCTGATCTGGAGCTTCGGCGCGCTCGACTTCGCCGGCGGAACCGTCGTTCACATCAATTCCGGAGTAGCCGCGCTCGTCGGCGCGCTCATTCTCGGCGCGCGCCAAGGCTACAAGCGCGATCTCATGCTGCCCCACTCGCTGACGCTGACGACGGTCGGCGCCGGCATGCTTTGGGTCGGCTGGTTCGGCTTCAACGCCGGCTCCAATCTCGAGGCCAACGGCTACGCCGCGCTTGCGGTCGTCAACACCTTTGTCGCAGCGTCCGCCGGCGCGGCGTCATGGATGGGCGTCGAGTGGCTGACCAAGAAAAAGCCGAGCCTTCTCGGCCTGGCCTCCGGCCTTGTTGCGGGACTTGTCGCGGT
>CAZNXR010000576.1:0-1623 GCA_964576815.1 uncultured Caulobacterales bacterium
AAGCGGTGACCGAGAAGGCGCCGCCGCGCCGCTCAATCGAAGTTTTTACGTCGATTGTATCTCCGATAACGGCTTGCAGCGGCGAACGCCAGTTTTCGGCCAGCGCAAAGGAGAGATCGGCATTGGCTAGTTCGAGCGCATTCCTGGAGTTACGCCAGTAAATTTCGCCAGTCAGCGCACCGGCTGCGAGGCTGACGCGGCGCAGGTCAAGTCTTCCGCCTCGATCAAGCGGGCGATAGACGCCTTCGGCCGTGATGCTTTCGCCGAGATCGGCAGTCAAATCACTGAAGCGCACGCCCGGTTCGGCAATCAGCGTCAAGTCGATAGCCTCAAGGGTCGCGAGATTGCTGCGCGCTTGCGCTTCAAAGGCGCCCGCATCGCCAAAGGCGCCGCGCAATTGAAGCGAGAAGTCTTCATTCGGGCCGCCCCCGTTCGCTGAGACGTCGATTGCTCCGCCAGCGTTGGCAAGCGCCGCTATGGCGCCTTGCGGCGTCGATCTGACGTGCGCTTCGAGGGCGATGTCGCCGGTAGCTGGATTGCGTTTGACTTCGATCCTCAGATTATCGCGATCATCAGCAGCGAACAGTGAGCCGCTGACCGACAGCGCGCGGCCGCCCATTGCGACCGAACCTCTGCCGTCAAGCCTGATCGACTCGCCCGCGACAGCACGATCGACGACAAGATTGCTGATCCTGAATTCGTTGATTGACAGCGCTGGAAGTCGTTCCGGCAGTTCGAGGCCCTTGAAGGGCTTTGCATTGCGGCCAGGCGGCGGCTGCGCCAGTATTTTCGCATCTTCAATCGATAGTGACGAAATCTCGATCTTTCGGCCAAACAGTGCGCGCGGATTCCAGCTGATCTCAACGCGCGCGATTTCAGCCCAGCTCTCCCCGGCGTTCTTGAAACGAACATTCACCAGCTGAAATTCGTGAAACAAGTCGCCTTGTACGGCGCCGATCTCGATCCTTCGGCCGAGCGCCTCCTCGATTTGACGTTCGGCGATATTTCCGAAAAGGCGCTTTGCCGCGGGCGAAACGGCGAATGAAATCGTTAGGGCTGCAATGGCTGCGACCAGAGCCAACGTCATGACAGCGGCGCGGGGCATCAGAAAGGTTGCCCCAACGAAATGTAGAACTGGAAGCCGCGATCCGTCGGCCTTCTTTCAAGAGGCGCGGCGACATCAAGGCGGATCGGTCCAACCGGCGAGAGGTACCGTACGCCGCCGCCGGCGCCGACTAGATAATCGCCGTCGAAATCGGGAAAGCTCGCCGAGTAGACCGCGCCAGCGTCGGTGAAGGCGGCGAGCTGAAAGGGTCCGAAGATCTTCGCGCGCGCCTCGATCGCAGCTTCAATCGCCGAGCGGCCCCCGATCGGCACGCCGTCGGCGTCAAGAGGACCGACGGCCTGAAAATCATAGCCGCGGACGGAAGACCCGCCGCCTGCGAAGACGCGCTTATTGACTGGAAGCGATCTCAATGCGGACCCGGCCGTCGCTGCGACACGGAGCCGTCCGGCGAGAGTAAAGCGACTCCCTGTCCCGAATTGCCGGCGTGTGCGTCCGACCAGCTCCAGGCGTGTGAACTGATCGGTGCCGGTGTAGGGAATGACAAAGAGCGATGCCCG
>CAZNXR010000577.1:0-1622 GCA_964576815.1 uncultured Caulobacterales bacterium
CGAGGCTTTCGAAATCGCCCTCGAAAAAGATCGCCGAACTGGTGAAGCGGAAGAATACGTCCTGGAGGATGCGCGCGGACCGGGTCGGATTCTGGAGGACGAGATCGCCGGCGGCCGCCCCGCGATTGAGAATGTCCTCGATGATCGTCGCCTCGGCCGCTTCCCATTCGCTGGCGAAGGAAATCCGTTCTTTCAGGATCTCCTGCGAGAGCTCATAGGCCTTCGGCCGGTCGTGATAGCGGTCAAAGGCGAGCTTGAGCTTCGTTCGAAAATAGGCGCGCAGCCTTTCTGCGGTCGATTGGCCGGGCGCGTCCGCCGCTTTGCGTAGCTCTTCCAGGTGGTCGCTGCGCAGGCGCCGGACGAAGGCTTCCGCGATGTCGAGTTTCGACGGAAAGTACCGGTAGAGGTTGCCGGGCGACATGTTGCAGTCGCCGGCGATCTCCGACATGGTCGTCTTGCCGTAGCCATAATGAAGAAACCGGCGGCTGGCGGCGTCGAGGATCGCCTCAGCCGTCTTGTCGGGAACGGTAGCGCCGATCTCTCGCGGTATGCCGGAAGCGTTCATGGTGAATGCTTTCGTTCCTGTTCAGGAATCATCTTCGCATATGACGGCCTCAGCGTCACCCTTCGGATCGGTCGCGGTCATCGGGGGCGGCGCGTGGGGAACGGCGCTCGCCAGCCTGGTGGCGGCGAAAGGCGTCGATACGCTGATCTGGGCGCTGGAGCCGGAGACTGCGCACGCCATCAATGAGCGGCGCGTCAACGAGCGCTACCTGCCGGGCGTGCGCCTGCCGGAGGGGCTGCAGGCGACTGCCGAGATCGCCGCCGCGGCGGGCCGCGAAGCCTATCTGTTCGTGGCCCCGGCCCAGCATGCGCGCAGCGTATTGACCTCTGTCCGCCCGATGGCCCCCAAGGGCGCGCCGCTCCTCCTCTGCTCCAAAGGCATCGAGCGCGGATCGGGCCTGATGCTGACCGAGGTTCTGGCGGCGGTCTGGCCGGAAGCCTCGCCCGGCGTTCTATCGGGCCCGAGCTTTGCCCGCGATGTCGCCGAGGGCCTGCCGACCGCCGTCACGCTCGCCGCCGAAAATCAGGCGTTCGGCGGGCGCTGGCTGGCGACGATGAGCGCCCCGCATTTCCGGCCGTACCTTTCCGACGACCTTATCGGCGCGGAAATCGGCGGGGCGGTCAAGAACGTCCTTGCGATCGCCGCCGGGGCCGTCATCGGCCGCGGTCTTGGCGACAGTGCGCGCGCGGCCCTGATCGCCCGGGGTTTTGCCGAGATGCAGCGCCTCGCTCTCGCGCGGGGCGCGAAAATCGAGACGCTTGCGGGTCTTTCCGGTCTCGGCGACCTGATCCTCACCGCCACGTCGGCGCAGTCGCGGAACTATTCGCTCGGGCTCGAACTTGGGCGCGGACAGCGCCTCGACGATGTTCTCGGGGGTCGAAATTCGGTGACGGAGGGCGTCGCCACCGCCCCGGCCGTCGTCGCGATGGCGAAGGCCGCCGGCGTCGACATGCCGATCGCAGCCGCCGTCGCGGACCTCGTTTCCGGCGCACGCGGGCTCGACGAGATCATCGCCGCGCTGCTGGCGCGGCCCTTGAAGGCGGAAGCAGCCTAAGGC
>CAZNXR010000578.1:0-1618 GCA_964576815.1 uncultured Caulobacterales bacterium
CGCCGAGCGACAATGTTCCGATTCGTCGGGCGATGCGCCGTTCGATTGTCAGCAGATGAGTTCATTCGGAACGATTAAAACAGCTCCATCTGCCGCGAGCCGTCCTGCGGGCGACGGTAGAGCCCCGGATCGAGGGGCGGCGGGTCGCCGTCGAGGCCGAGGCGCGCGGCGGCCTTTCGAAAGCGTTCGGCGATGAGCTTTGCGAACACGCTTCGCGGCGCCGCGGCGCGCGACCATTCGACATCATAGTCGCGCCCGCCGTTCATGTCGCGGATGTGGCGCATCACGCGCGCGGCGCGGTCGGGAAAGGCCGCTTCCAGCCATTCGCGAAAGAGCCCCGCGACCTCGAGCGGCAGGCGAATGACCGTGTAGCCGGCCCATCGCGCGCCCGCTTCCTTTGCAGCGGAGAGGAGGTCTTCAAGCTCGTGATCATTGAGGCCCGGGATCATCGGCGCCGTCATCACGCCGACCGGCACGCCGGCCTTGCTGAGCGCTTTCACTGCGGCGAAGCGGCGGGCTGGCGTCGAGGCGCGCGGCTCCATGGCGCGGGCGAGTTTCGGATCGAGCGTCGTGATCGACAGCATCGTGCGCACGATCTGCGCCTCCGCCATCGGCCGCAAGAGATCGAGATCGCGCATGATGAGCGCCGATTTCGTCAGTACGGAAACCGGATGATTGTATTTCGTGAGCGTCGTCAGCACGCCGCGCATGATCTGGAACTTGCGCTCGATCGGCTGATAGGGGTCTGTATTTGTTCCTATCGCGATGTGACGCGGCTTGTAGGTCTTCGAGGCCAGTTCTCGGTCGAGGAGAGCGCTCGCATTCGGTTTGGCGAACAGCTTCTTCTCGAAATCGAGGCCGGGGGAGAGCCCGTAATAGGCGTGTGTCGGCCGCGCAAAACAATAAATGCAGCCATGCTCGCAGCCGCGATAGGGATTGATTGACCGGTCAAAGCCGACAAACGGGCTTGAGAGATAGTTGATGATCGTGCGCGGCGTTTCCGTCGTGACGTCGGTCGCGTTTATCGACGGCTCGTCTTCAAGGTCCCAGCCGTCGTCAGCAGATTCGCGGGCATAGGGCTCATAACGCCCAGCCTTGTTTGAACGCGCGCCGCGTCCCTGGTCCAACGGCGAAGTCCCAGCTGGCGGTCGGTCCTTTCCAGGGCGGGGAAAGGCCGGGCCCTCACCGCCAGAACCGGAAGAAGCGGCGCGCGTCATGGGCGAATGGTAGTGAAGTACGTGAACATATCAAGAACAGAATTTCCACACGCAATCGGGACTGCCGGGCGCCTTCCGCGCAGGGGCGAGCGCGTTCTAGGGAGCCGGGATGAGCCCGCGTGCGCCGCTTTCGGTCATCATCCCGGCCCTCAACGCCGCCGGGGAACTGCCGGCAACGCTTGCCGCGCTCGCGCCGGCCGCGATCGACGGATTGATCCGGGAAGTCATTTTGGTCGATGGCGGATCGATGGATGCGACGCGCGTGATTGCCGAAGAAGCGGGCGCGCAGGTGATAACGGCAGCGCCGGGCCGCGGCGGTCAGCTCGCCGAAGGTGCGAAGCGAGCGCGCGGCGACTGGCTCTTGTTTCTGCATGCCGACACGGTGCTTGAGCCGGGCTGGG
>CAZNXR010000579.1:0-1613 GCA_964576815.1 uncultured Caulobacterales bacterium
ATTCGCCGGACCGCTCGACAAACCGGACTTGTCAAAAGCGCCGCTCTTCAGCGGCAAAACGCAAAACGCGCCGAGGAGGCGTTCCCCGGCGCGATCCTCTTTGGTATTTCAAAAGAAATTCAAAGTCAAGAAATACTTATGGTTAACAATTATGGTTAACCGCCCGCCGGGACGTATTCCTGCAGCGGCGTCACGGTCAGGGCGCCCGACCGCAGCGCCTCGATCGCGCGCACGGTCGAGCGGGCGCCGGTCGCCGTGGTGATGCAGGGGATCTTCTGGGCGAGCGCCGTCGTGCGGATCGAGCGGCTGTCCTTGACCGACTGCGCGCCCTCCGTGGTGTTGAAGACCATCTGCACTTCGCCGTTCTTCAGCGCATCGACGATATGCGGGCGCCCCTCAAGCACCTTGTTCACGCGCTTCACGTCGAGCCCCTGCTGGCGGAGATAGGCGGCGGTGCCGTCCGTCGCGATGATGGAGAAACCCATATCGAGCAGGCGCCGGGCCGCGCCGACCATCACCGCCTTGTCCGCGTCGCGCAGCGAAATGAAGACGCAGCCCTCAAGCGGAATGCGCGCGCCGACGCCGATGAGGCTCTTGGCGCGCGCGCGGTCGAAGTCGCGGTCGATGCCCATCGCCTCGCCGGTGGAACGCATTTCTGGGCCGAGCACCGTATCGACGCCTGGAAACCGTGCGAACGGAAACACGACTTCCTTCACCGCGACATGCTCGATCTGCGCCCGCTTGAGATTTAGCTCGGCGATTTTTGCGCCGGCCATCACCTTGACGCCGAGGCCGGCGACGGGAAGCCCGACGGTCTTGGCGACGAAGGGGACGGTGCGCGATGCGCGCGGATTGACTTCGAGGATGTAAATGTCGTCGCCCTTGATCGCGAATTGAATGTTGACGAGGCCGACGACGCCGAGCGCTTTGGCGAGCTTCGCGGTCTGCGCTTCAAGCTCGCGGATGATCGCGTCGGGAAGGGAATAGGGCGGCAGGGAACAGGCGCTGTCGCCCGAATGAACGCCGGCCTCTTCAATGTGCTCCATGACCCCGGCGATGAACACGTCCTTGCCGTCGGCGATGGCGTCGACATCGACTTCGAGGGCGTTGTCGAGATAGCGGTCGAGGAGGAGCGGGGCCTCTTTGCTGATTTCGATCTGCGCGGTCGCCAGATAGCGCTTCAGCGCCTCTTCATCCCGCACGATCTCCATCGCGCGTCCGCCGAGCACATAGGACGGGCGGGTGACGAGGGGATAGCCCGCCTCCGCCGCGGCGGCGACGGCTGTCTCGCGCGACGGCGCGGTTGTGTTATGCGGCTGGCGAAGCCCGAGCGCATCGACGAGTTTTTGAAATCTTTCGCGGTCTTCGGCGAGGTCGATCGCGTCGAACGACGTCCCGAGAATCGGCACGCCTTCGTCGTCGAGCGACTTGGCGAGTTTCAGCGGCGTTTGCCCGCCATACTGGACGATGACGCCGAGCAGCGTTCCCTTCGCCTGTTCGACGCGCACGATTTCAAGCACGTCCTCGGCGGTCAGCGGTTCGAAATAGAGCCGGTCCGAGGTGTCGAAATCGGTCGAGACGGTTTCGGGATTGCAGTTGACCATGATCGATTC
>CAZNXR010000580.1:0-1609 GCA_964576815.1 uncultured Caulobacterales bacterium
CCTTCATCGAATTCCGCGAAGAGGTCATCACCCGGCGCACGAAATTCGAGCTCAACAAGGCGCGTGATCGCGCCCATATCCTCGTCGGCCTGGCGATCGCCGTCGCCAATATCGACGAAATCGTCGCCCTGATCCGCCGCGCGCCCGATCCGCAAACGGCGAAAGAGCAGTTGTTGGCGCGCAATTGGCCGGCGAAGGACCTGGCGCCCCTTGTGCTCCTCGTCGCCGACCCGCGCCATTTGATGACGGACGGGGAATCGCTTCGCCTCTCCGAGGAGCAAGCGAAAGCGATCCTTGACCTCCGCCTCCAACGGCTCACGGCGCTCGGCCGCGACGAAATCGGCGACGAGCTTAAAGGGCTGGCGGAGAAAATTGCGGATTATCTAGACATTCTCCGCAATCGCGAGCGCGTATTGCAAATCATCAAGGACGAACTCGCGGCGGTCAAAGCGGAGTTCGGCACGCCGCGCCGCACGGAAATCGTCGATTCCGAAGGCGAAGTCGAAGACGAGGACCTGATCGCGCGCGAAGACATGGTCGTGACGGTCACGCATGGCGGCTATGTCAAGCGGACGCCGTTATCCGTCTACCGCGCGCAAAAGCGTGGCGGCAAAGGCCGTGCGGGCATGAAGTTCAAAGACGAGGATTTCGTCTCGCAGCTGTTTGTCGGCTCGACGCACACGCCGCTCTTGTTCTTCACCTCGATCGGCATGTGTTATCAGCTGAAGCTCTGGCGTTTGCCGGAAGGCCCGCCGACCGCGCGCGGCAAGGCGTTCGTGAACCTGTTGCCGCTGCAGCAGGGCGAACGCGTGACTTCGATCCTGCCGCTCCCGGAGGACGAGGACGCCTGGGACAGGCTGCAAATCATGTTCGCCACGCGGTCGGGGACGGTGCGCCGGAACAAATTGTCGGATTTCCAGCGCATTAATCGCGCCGGCAAGATCGCCATGAAACTCGAAGATGAATGGCGAAGCGGCCAGGATGCGATTGTCGGCGTCTCGATCTGCCGGCCGGAAGACAACGTCCTCCTGACAACGGCGAACGGCATGTGCATTCGTTTCCCCGTAGAGGATATTCGAGTTTTCGCCGGACGCACATCGACCGGCGTGCGCGGGATCAAGCTGGACGACGATGATGAAGTGATTTCGATGGCGATTCTCAACGGCGTCGAGGCGACAACCGAAGAGGCGCGCGCTTATCTGAAGCACGCCGCCGCCATGCGCCGCGCCGCCGGGGAAGAGGGGGACGATGCGCCGGAGGACGACGCGCCCGCGGCGGCGCTGTCGCCGCAGCGGATCGCCGAGCTCGGCGGCGCCGAGCAGTTCATCCTGACGGTGACGCAGAAGGGATACGGCAAGCGATCATCTTCGTTTGAATACAGAACATCCGGGCGCGGCGGCAAAGGCATCATCGCGATCGTCGTCAACGAGCGGAACGGGCGCGTCTGCGCGTCGTTCCCTGTGGAAGACAGCGACCAGATAATGCTGGTGACGAACGGCGGTCAGCTCATCCGTACGCCGGTCAGAGGGATACGCGTCGCCGGCAGAAACACGCAGGGCGTCACCATCTTCCGCACGTCTGAAGGCGAGAAGGTCGTGTCCGTGGAGCG
>CAZNXR010000581.1:0-1604 GCA_964576815.1 uncultured Caulobacterales bacterium
GCATGGGCTATTCGCAGCATTCCGGCATGGTGATCGTCGCCGACGGGACCGAGGACGCCGCGCGGCGGCTGAAGCGCGTTTTGTGGAACGATCCCGGCACGGGCGTGATGCGCCATGCGGATGCGGGGTACGAGATTGCGAAGATTTGCGCACAGGAGCAGGGGCTGGATTTGCCGATGGTGTCGCAATGATCGCCGCTCTCTCGCCTGGCGCCGTCACCCTCATTGATCTCCGCGCGATCTGGAACGGCGCAAGCATTTCGCTGTCCGCTGACGGCTACGCCGCCGTTGAGCGCGCGGCGGCGAGCGTTGCGCGCATCGTCGCGTCGGGCGAGACCGTTTACGGCCTCAATACCGGCTTCGGGCTGCTGGCGCACACGCGCATTCCGAATGATCGGCTCGTCGAGCTGCAGAAGAAGATCGTGCTCAGCCACGCCTGCGGGCTTGGGGCCTCGCTGGATGATCGCATCACGCGGATGATCCTTGCCCTGAAGGTCATCGGCCTTGCGCGCGGCGCGTCCGGCGTTCGACGCGTCGTTGTCGAGCGGCTGTTGGAATTCCTCAAACGCGATCTCCTGCCCGTCATTCCGGAGCAAGGCTCCGTCGGCGCGAGCGGCGATCTCGCCCCCCTTGCCCACATGACGGCGGCGATGATGGGTGTCGGCGCGGCGCGTTACAAAGGTGAAACGATGCCGGCGGCGAAAGCGCTTGGGCTCGCCGGCTTCACGCCGCTGGAGCTTGGGCCCAAGGAGGGCCTCGCGCTTCTCAACGGCACGCAGGTGTCGACCGCCATCGCGCTCGATGCGCTGTTCAAGGCGGAGCACGTCTTCGGCGCGGCGCTTTGCGCGGGCGCGCTGTCCGTCGATGCGCTGAAGGGCTCGATGGCGCCGTTCGATCCGCGCATTCACGCGCTTCGCGGCCAGTCGGGGCAGATCGACGTAGCCCGCGCGATCCGCGCATTGCTGGGAGGGAGCGCGATCAATCTCTCCCATATCGACTGCGACCGTGTGCAGGACCCCTACTCCTTCCGTTGCCAGCCGCAGGTGATGGGCGCGGCGCTTGATCTCCTCCGTCATGCGGCGAAGACGCTGACGATCGAGGCGAACGCCGTCACCGACAACCCGCTGATTTTTCCGGAGACGGACGAAGCAATTTCGGGGGGCAATTTCCATGCGGAGCCCGTCGCCTTTGCGGCCGACATGATCGCCATGGCGCTGTGCGAGGTCGGCTCGCTCAGCGAAAGGCGGGTCGCCATTCTCGTCGATCCGAAGATGAGCGGTCTGCCTGCGTTTCTGGTCGAGGACGGCGGCGTCAATTCCGGCTTCATGATCGCGCAGGTGACGGCGGCGGCGCTCGTCAGCGAGAACAAGTCTATGGCGTTTCCGGGGAGCGTCGATTCGATCCCGACTTCCGCCAATCAGGAGGACCATGTTTCGATGGCGACCGGCGCGGCTCGAAAAGCCGGGAAGATCGCCGTCAACGCCGCGGGCGTCATCGGCATCGAACTTCTCGCCGCGGCGCAGGGCCTTGAGTTTCACGCGCCGCTGAAGACGTCGGCGCCGCTCGAACGCGTCAGGAGCGCGGTGAGGGCCAAAGCTGCGCCGT
>CAZNXR010000582.1:0-1600 GCA_964576815.1 uncultured Caulobacterales bacterium
CTCGCCCTCGCCGATGACGACCGTGCCGTCGATATCGAGCTTGTTGAGCGCATCGCGCAGCGCCGCGACCGCCGCCTGGTCGGCGCCGTGCTTGTCGCCCCGCCCGATCATCTTCGACGCGGCGACAGCGGCCGCTTCGGTGCAGCGGCTGATCTCCATCGTCAGCATACGGTCGAGAAATTCGGTGTCAGCCATGGTCACGCCTCCGCAACGCGCGCGACCAATGCCCGATCAGGCCGAGCGTGTCGATAGGCCGCGCCGGTCCGTCCGCGTGAAATCGCCCTAAAATCCGAGATTTAGACCAAGCTCGACAAAATGCTGGGCGGAAGCGCCGCTCAGCGTCGTATCGAGATATCGATAGGCCGCTTCAACGCCGAAGCGCTCGCTGAAATCGACCGTGACTCCCGCGCGCCCTGAGTAGGCGAAGGTGAAATCATCGTCCGAGATCGATGTGACGCCGTCGTCAAGGCTCGCGCGAAGATAACCAGGACCGACGCCGACCGATGCGAACGGATTGACGCCAAAATCGGTCTCAACGTCATAACGCAGGCTCACCAAGCCGGCGATCCCTAGCGCTTTCGCAGTGATCGTCCCGAAAAGCGGATCAATAAGAGTCTCGGAGTCGCGCAGCACGAGGACTTCGGTCTCAACAGACAACCCTCCGTTTCCAAGATCGAACCCAACGCCTGCAGCGCCGGCGAAATTGTCGCCAAAGTCGGCGCCGCCGCCGGAAAAGGCTGTACCGCCCCGCACGAACGCGCGCCGTGAAAATCCGCTATAGACCGAGCCGCTTCGGGCCGCTGGCGCAGAGGAGGACACTTCGGACCTCGCGCCTTGCCGCTTCAGCATCGCGGCGCGAATTCGCTCTTTTTCGGCTTCCGCGTCTTTTCCGCAAAGACGGCTGCCTTCGGAGTTCTCAATACAATCGCTCTGCGCAAGCGCCGGCGTGACAGATAGCAATTGAACCGCCAAGAGGGCGCCAATCAAGCTCGATACTGTTTTCATAGCGGTGTTTCGCCTTAAAGTTGAACTCCGCAATTTGTTAAAACAGAATGCTTAATACTGTGTTAAAGCCCAATCGTCGCGGCTAAGCCGCGTTTCGCTGCGACAGCATCTTTTTCACGTTGCGCGCCGCCTGCCGAATGCGCTGTTCGTTCTCGACGAGACCGATGCGCACGAAGCCCTCGCCATGTTCGCCGAAGCCGAGACCCGGCGCGACGGCGACGTCCGCCTCCTCCATCAGCTTCTTGGCGAAGCCGACCGAACCGAGCGCCTTGAAGTCGTCCGGGATCGGCGTCCATGCGAACATCGAGGCGGGCGGCGACGGGATCGTCCAGCCGGACTTGGCGAAGCTTTCGACAAGCGCGTCGCGCCGCGTTTTGTAAATGGCGCGGATTTCATCGACGCAGTCCTGCGGCCCGTCGAGCGCGGCGGAGGCCGCCACCTGGATCGGCGTGTAGGCGCCGTAATCGAGGTAGGATTTAACGCGCGCGAGCGCCGAGAGGAGGCGCGGATTGCCGACCGCCATGCCGACGCGGAACCCGGCCATCGCATAGGTTTTCGACAGGGAGTTCACTTCGACGGCGATGTCTTTGGCGCC
>CAZNXR010000583.1:0-1593 GCA_964576815.1 uncultured Caulobacterales bacterium
ACCGTGTCGGAGATGGGGCCGCTGCTCCTCGCGCGCTTGCTCGACCTCAACGAGACGCAGGAGGGCGTACTCACCCTCGCCTTCCGGGTCGCCGACGATGACGGGCTTCTTCTGCTCGACCTCAAGGATCTGCGCGCCCTTCTCGTAAATATCGGCGAACGCGCCGACGAACTGACGCTGAAATACGGCAATGTCGCGAAGGCGACGGTCGGTTCGATCCAGCGGAGGCTGCTGACGCTCGAAGAACAGGGCGGCGAGAATTTTTTCGGCGAGCCGGCGCTGGACCTCAACGACTTCATTCATGTCGATCGCGACGGGCGCGGCGTCGTTAACATCCTCGCCGCTGACCGCTTGATGCAGTCGCCGAAGCTCTACGCGACCTTCCTGTTGTGGATGCTCTCGGAATTGTTCGAGGAAATGCCGGAGATCGGCGATCCGGAGAAGCCGAAACTCGTGTTCTTTTTCGACGAAGCCCACCTCCTCTTCAGCGATGCGCCGAAGGCGCTCCTGGAGAAGATTGAGCAGGTCGTTCGCCTCATCCGTTCGAAAGGCGTCGGCGTCTATTTCGTGACGCAGAACCCGCAGGACATTCCCGACCGCGTGTCGAGCCAGCTCGGCGCGCGCATCCAGCACGCGCTGCGCGCCTTCACGCCGAAAGAGCAGAAAGTCATCAAGACGGCGTCGGAGATGTTTCGTCCGAACCCCGCCTTTTCGACGCTTGAGGCGATCACCGATCTCGGCGTCGGCGAGGCGCTGGTGTCGACGCTGGAGGCGAAGGGCGCCCCGTCGATCGTCGATCGCACGCTGATCCGGCCGCCCACCTCGCGCCTCGGCCCTCTCACCGAGGAGGAACGGCGCGACATCGTCCGCCGGTCGGCGCTCGGCAAACGCTACGACAAGCCGGTTGATCGTGAATCGGCCTATGAAATCCTCGAAGAGCGCGCCGAGCGGCTCGCCAAACAACAAAAGCGGGACGCTGAGAAAGCGGGGAAGGCGAAGCCCGCGCCGCGCCGGTCGAACCGCCAGTCGGTCGGCGAGGCGGCGGCGAAGTCCGCCGTTCGCACATTGTCAAACATGCTGGTCCGCGAACTGGGGCGCGGCCTGTTCGGCGGGCGCAAACGGCGGTGATAGGCGGCGGCGTCGCCGCAGGTTAATAAATTGTCACGGACGCGGTGGAGACTTCAGTAAGAAGTCGTTCTTCACTCTCGAACGGCAAGCTTCGGAGCGTTTTCATGTCAGCCCGTATCGTCGGCGTCCTTGTATCCGCTCTGGTCATCGCCGCGTGTTCGGGCGGCGGCGGCGGAAGCTCCAACCCAGCGCCCCCGAACGCCGCCCCGGTCTTTTCCTCGCCCGCCGCCGTTTCCGTGGCGGAAAACACGGCGAGCGCTTTCTACACGGCGGCCGCTGCCGATCCGGAGGGGTCGGCGGTTTCATTTTCGCTGTCGGGCGGCGCCGACCAGGCTCGGTTCGCGCTTTCGGGCGCCGGCGCCCTCAGTTTCGTTGCGCCGCCGAACTTCGAGAGCCCGGCGGACGCCAACGCCGACAATGTCTACGAAGTGACGATTCGCGCCAGCGACGGAACGGCTGCCGCGA
>CAZNXR010000584.1:0-1589 GCA_964576815.1 uncultured Caulobacterales bacterium
CGAGAAAAGCGCCCGCGTCAACGTCGGCGCGCACATCGTCGCGCACCCCGCGAATAAGTTCGACGAACACCGCCTGCGGCCATTCGTTGACGACCTCGCCCGTATCAATATCTACGGCGCGATATACGAAATCGAACGCGCTCGTGCGCGCGATCGACAATCTGGTGTTAGCCCCGAGCACGCGCGCAACGGCTTCGCGGACTTCGGCGAGCCGGTCGGCGCTGCGCGCTTGCGACTCCGCGGCGCGCTGCTGCAAGTCGGCGTTCGACTGGCGGCGGCGCTCCGCCAGCGCTTCGGAGCGCTGTTCCCCGTTTGGCTGCGGCCGGGGAGCAAAAGCCGCATTTGAAAGGCTTCCCACGTCCATCATTTCCTGCCCGCCGCCGCCCGCTCAATCAGCGCGCGGCGGCTCGCGGAGGCCCCCCTTACGCGAAGAGCGCGAGGATGGCGTTCGGCGCCGAGTTGGCGATCGACAAGGTCTGGATCGCCAGCTGCTGCTGTACCTGCAAAGCCTGCAGGCGCGAGCTTTCCCGGGCGAGGTCCGCATCGACGAGATTTCCGATCGAGACTTCGAGCGCGGCCGAGATCCGGTCGAGCAGCCTGTCTTGAAGCGTCAGCGCCTGCGAGCCCGCGCCGAGGCGTCCGAGCGAGGCGGACAGCGCGTCGATCGAGCCCTGGATATTGCCGATTTCGGCCTGCGCCGCCGCTGCATCCGCGAGCGGCGCGCCGGTATTGTCGATATTGATGATGCCGCCGCCCACCGAAAGGTCTTGCGCCGCCACAGTGATCGTATCCGTGCCGTCGGTCGAAGCGACGACAGTGAGATCGGGCGCGCCGGAAGCGATCAAGTTGCGCCCGCCGATATTCGCGTTGTCGACGAGGCGGCCGATCTGATCGCGCAGCGAGACGAATTGTTCCTGAAGGATTTGACGGTTCGTCGCCGACAAGGTCGGGTCGGCCGCCTGGCTTGCGACCTGCTTCAATTCAACAAGGATATCGGAAATCGACTCGCCGGCGGCGAGCGCGACATCGACCGCGGACGTGCCGATCGAAAGGCCCTGCTGCACCGTTTCGATTGAGGCAAGGTCCGCGCGCTGGTTCTGCGCGAGCGCGAAGATCGCCGGATTGTCTCTGGCGCTCGAAACCTCAAGGCCGGTCGATACGCGGCGCTGCGTCTCCTGCAGCCGGTCGGTGATACGGGTGAGGTTCTGGAGGGCGACAAGCGCGCCCGGATTCGTATTGACGTTGTTGACCATCGGTCAGGCTCCCTTTCAGGGTTAGAAGCGATTTTTCGCTCCCCGGCCGCCACGAACGGCGACGCCGGCGCGGAAGACCGAGCAATTCCGCTGCCGTTTAACGCCTGCTTCAGAAAGATGAAGAAAGCCGCCGGAGGCCAATGTTTTCGCGGTTCCTCCCGTAAGGCTAATCATTCGTAAACGGAGTTGTTCGTCGAGGACGGAAGATGTTGCCCGGCGGAAATTGCCGGTCGGCGGAAAGTTCTCCGCTATCTTGCGAAGGAAGCCGGTCCCTTCCTCCTACCCGCCTCGGGGAGAGCGGGGCAATGCGGCGCTCTTCTGCTGCTCCCCCGCTTG
>CAZNXR010000585.1:0-1586 GCA_964576815.1 uncultured Caulobacterales bacterium
CAGGTCGAAATCCTCAATCTCGCGACCGGGCTCCTCAATCCGACGCCGTTTCTCGACATCACGACGTCGATCAATTCAAGCGGAGAGCAGGGCCTCCTAGGCATGGCGCTCGCGCCGGACTTTGCGACCAGCGGCGTTTTTTACGTTCACCTCAACAACCTCGCCGGCGATACGGAAATTCGCCGCTATCGCAGGCAGACCGCCAATCCCGATCTCGCTGACCTATCGACCGCCGACATCATCCTCACCGTCGACCAGCCGGCGGCGAACAATCACAAGGGCGGCTGGATCGGTTTCGGACCCGGCGACCTTCTCTACATCGCGCTGGGCGACGGCGGCGGCTCCAACGACCCTTTCGGCAACGGTCAGAACCGCAATACGCTGCTTGGCGCCATTTTGCGCATCGATCCGTCATCGGATGGTTTCCCGGGCGATCCTTTGCGGGACTACGCCATCCCGCCGACCAACCCTTTCGCGGGCGGCGGCGGCGCGCCGGAGATTCTCGCCTTCGGGCTCAGAAATCCGTTTCGCGCAAGCATCGACCGGACGACAGGCAACCTGTTCATCGGCGATGTCGGACAGGGCGCCATCGAAGAGATCGACCTGATCCGCCCTGCCGATTTCGGCTTGAATTTCGGCTGGCCGATCCTTGAAGGCACGCGCGTCAACCAGCCGGGTTCGACCGCCGGCATGACGGCGCCCATCGCGGAATATGCGCATGGAACGGGCCCGCGCGAGGGCCGCTCCGTGACGGGCGGCTATGTCTATCGCGGGCCGGTCGAAGCGCTGCAAGGGCAGTATGTTTTCGCCGACTTCATCAGCGCCAATGTCTGGTCGTTCGCAGCGTCCTCCGCCGTACAGGGAACGACGATCGCGTCCTCGGCATTCGCCATCCAGACGACGGCCTTCGCGCCCGATATCGGGACGCTCAACAATATCGCGAGTTTCGGCGAAGACGACGCCGGCAATCTGTTCATCGTCGGCGTCGATGGCGAAGTCTTCCGGCTGGAGCGGCTGTAGTCAATTCCTGATCGCCGTCTCGAACGCTTCTTCCGTCACCGGATAGCCGAGGTCGTCGGGAAGTTTCAGGTACATCGCCCCGTCGCGCGTTATCGTGTCGGGGACGACAGGGCGGATCGGACGCCGGCGCGCGAAGTCAACGACGTCCTGCGTCGATCGCGATACGCCGAGGAGTTCGAGATTGCGTGCAGTCGGGAAGATGATTTTGCGCGTTCCCGCCACGCGCGCCGCGATAGCGTCGGCAGGCGTGATCCACAGCGCTTCCGTCGCCTCGTCGCCGTCTTCCATGACTTCCTGTCCCGCCGGAAAGGGCGCGGCGAAGAACAGAGTGTCGAAGCGGCGGTGCAATCCGGGCGGTGCGATCCAGTGCGCGAAGAGCGTCAGGAGATCGGCGGCGAGTTTCAGGCCGTGACGGCGTATGAGCGTCAGAAAAAGCGTATCGTCGCGCTCGACATTGGCGCGCCAAGGCCCCAGCGCCGCGACTTCGTCGGCGCCAAGCAGCGCGCCGTGAGGCCCGCGCGCGAGAAGGACGCCCGCCTCCTCGAACGCCTCGCGCACGGCGGCGA
>CAZNXR010000586.1:0-752 GCA_964576815.1 uncultured Caulobacterales bacterium
GCCATTTGTGCAACGAGGTCGCGTAGTAGTCGCAGCCGAGATCCTTCATGCTGACCGGAAATTGACCAAAACTCAGGGCGCCGTCCGCGAGCAACTGCGCGCCGGCTTCATGCGCCAGCGCCGAAAGCGCGCGGATCGGCAGCACGAAGCCCCAGCCGTCGACAAGGTGACTCGCAACGAGCAGCTTCGTGCGCGAACTCATCGCAGCGCGAAAGGCGGCGACGACTTCCTCGCTACCAGGAGCAATCGGCAGCGTGATTTCCTTCACCACGATGCCGTGACGCGCCGCCCGCTGCCTGAAGATCGGGGCTGCATAGACGTCGTCGAAATTACTGATGATGATCTCATCGCCGACGTTGAGGGGAAGGCCCCAGCCGACGATGTTGAGACCTTCCGTCGTGTTGCGGGTGATGGCGAGTTCGTCCGGCGCGCAATCGAAGAGATGCGCGAGCCGGACGCGGTGATCGTCGATGCGCGCCTGAAATGAATAATTGTGTGGACGCGGCTGCGTCGCTGTCATTTGATCGAATCGATTGAGCGCGTCGACGACGGTCGCAGGCAGCGGGTTGTTGCCGCCGCCATTGAGGACGATGTGGCGGCCGTCAAGGCGGTAGGCGCGCGCAATCATCGCCCAGAAATCTTCGTCCTGCGCGATGTCGACGTCCGTTCGTCCCCGCGCCGTCGCCGAGGCGGTCATGGCGAGCAAGAGCGCATTTCCAGCGAGCGCCGTAGCTCCGAGAGCTGCAACTGAT
>CAZNXR010000586.1:762-1574 GCA_964576815.1 uncultured Caulobacterales bacterium
CTGATCTTCGCGTGAGCATGACGGCGCCTCTCCTTAATATTGTCGATAGGGCTTCGCGCGTAGACCGGCGCGGAATGATTGCAAGTCGCCAAGAGCGGCCGAGATCAACGCCCAGGCTAGTCGGCGATCTTGAGCACCAAAGCGGCGCCGAATTGGCGCCGCTGACGTCAGGCTTCTCGCAGCCGACCGCTTCTGCTCACGCTGTTCTATTTCCGAAAAATGGTCGCGAGGGGCTCTCGCGAACGACGCGGACTGAGCCTCAACAGCCATAGGGGTCTTGCTCCAATGCGCCGGCCTCAAAATCGCGCTTGCAATGAGACGCCGATAGTTCGTGGCCGGATGACAAATCCTTCTCTGATTTGGGACGCGTCAAACCCGGCCGGGTTTAGACCCTCTGGAACGAATAGAAGGAATTGCTCTAGCGCGGCGTCTTGATCGAACAGGTTGCGAGCAAAAACGCCGATCTGAAAGCGCTCGCTCTCCAGACCTAAACGCAGATCTGCGACGCCGTAAGCCTCCAGATCGTTCCCACGACCCGGCGCCGCCGCCGACCCGAAATTCGGGTCGATTCGCTGACCGACGTAACGCCAGTCGAACGCGGCCGTAGGCTTGAGACCCGTTAGAAGGTCGCGTTGGCCACGCCAAGTCGCCCCGGCGGCGACTGTCCATCGCGGCACATATGGCAGGCGGTCTCCGTCCACAATGCCAGCTTCGGGCGCGTTGTCCGAGAACACCGCATCTGTATACCCGAACGATCCCGCCAGGCTGAGTGCCGGTGTCAGATCGAAGGATCCTTCGAACTCCACGCCGCG
>CAZNXR010000587.1:0-1569 GCA_964576815.1 uncultured Caulobacterales bacterium
TGAAGGCGCGCTCGACCTTCTCGATGCGCTGATCGCAGATGCGGAAGCCTCGATCCCGGACTGCGACGGCGCGGAAGCCTTGCGCGCGCTCGTGCGCGCGACCGCCGTCCGCCTGACGCCGAAACATCTTGCCCGCAACCCCGCCTGACAGAACGCTGCGTGAGCGCTCCATGCGTGAGCGCTGGGCGGCCTGGCGCAATAGCCGGATCGCCGATCCCGCGTTCCAGCGCTGGGCGGCGGCGTTCCCGCTGACGCGCGGCATTGCGGCGAAGAAGGCGGCGCGGCTGTTCGATGTGACGGCGGGGTTTGTTTATTCCCAGACGCTCGCCGCGTCGGTCGAACTAAAGCTTTTCGACCAGCTCAGCGACGGCGCGCGCGATTTACCCAACATCGCAAGTGATACGGGCCTTCCCGAGGCGTCGGCGCTGACGCTGCTGCGCGCGGGCGCAGCGCTTGATCTCTTCGAGGAAGTGGGGCCGAACCGGTTTGCGCTCGGCGAGAGCGGCGCGGCGCTGTTCGGCAATCCCGGCGTTATCGCGATGATCGAGCATCATACAGCGCTCTATCGCGATCTCGCCGATCCCGTGCGCCTGCTCCGCGAGCGTCCTAAGGATACGATGCTCGCCGGCTATTGGCGCTATCCGGTCGCTGTCGAGCGTGATGCGCTGTCGGGCGATGACGTGGCCCGCTATTCGGCGCTGATGGCGGCGTCGCAATCTTTCGTCGCCGCCGACATCCTCGAGGCCTATCCGTTTGAGAAACACAAGCGCCTTCTCGATATCGGCGGCGGCGCCGGCGCGTTCCTGATTGCGGCGCTTCAGCGTCACTCGCAGATCGAGGGCGTTTTGTTCGACCTTCCAGCGGTTGGCGAGCTCGCACGTGAAGCGTTCGCAAAAAAGGGACTTTCGACGCGTGTGCGAATCGCTGGGGGCGATTTTTATCGCGATCCGCTGCCCGAAGGCTGCGATGCGGCGACCCTGGTGCGCGTCATTCACGATCATGACGACGACAAGGCGCTGACCATTCTCAAGGCCGCTCATGCTGCGCTGCGGCCGGCCGGCACGCTCATTCTCGCGGAACCGATGGCGGCGGCGGCCGGCGCGAAAGCGATGGGCGACGCCTATTTCGGCCTTTATTTGCTGGCGATGGGCAGCGGCCGGCCGCGCACCGCCAAAGAACTTGCGGCGCTCACACGCGCCGCAGGATTCCGCACTGCACAAATAAAGCGGACAAGCCGGCCGCTGCTCGTCAGCGTGATTGCGGCGCGCGCCTGAGCGGGTGTTGTTCACCGTGCTTGACACTCAAAAATGTCAACTTAGAGTGACACTATGCAATTCGCTCCCCTCGACCGGCCGCCGACTGCGCCCCCGCCCGAAAGGCGTGCGGGGCGAGCGGAAGTAGAGCTTGCCGCAAAGGCGATCATTTTCGAGGGCGGTCGCAAGATCGCGGCGCAGCGCGTCAATTTGCTGGCGCCGGGCGCAACGGATCTTGTCGTCGATATTGATTTTTCGGGCGTCAGCACGGGCACCGAACGGCTGATGTGGGCGAGCGAGATGCCCGCCTTTCCAG
>CAZNXR010000588.1:0-1565 GCA_964576815.1 uncultured Caulobacterales bacterium
CCTCCTGGCAGAAGCCGCAATAGATGCACTTCGTCATGTCGATGTCGTAGCGCGTCGTGCGGCGCGAGCCGTCCTCGCGCGGCTCGGCTTCGATGGTGATCGCCTGCGCCGGGCAGACCGCTTCGCACAGCTTGCAGGCGATGCAGCGCTCCTCCCCGTTCGGATAACGGCGTAGCGCATGCTCGCCGCGAAAGCGCGGAGACAGCGGCCCCTTTTCGAACGGATAGTTGAGCGTCGCTTTCGGGCGGAAATAATACTTCATCGCGAGAAAGAACGCGCCGACGAAGTCTTTCAGCATGAAGCCGTTCAAGGCCTGGACGATGCGCGACATGGCCTTTACGTCCTCCAGCTCTGGAAATAGGCGGCGAGGTCCGGGATCGCAAGCTGCAACCCGGCGACGAGAACGACCCAGACGAGCGACAAGGGCAGAAAAATCTTCCAGCCGATGCGCATCAGCTGGTCATAGCGATAGCGCGGCACGATCGCCTTCACCATGGCGAACAGGAAGAAGAAGAAGAACGTCTTCAGCATGAACCAGAAGACCGGAATCTGGTCGAGAAACGGCGCCCAGCCCGCCGGCAGCGGCGAATGCCAGCCGCCGAAAAACAGCGTCGTCAGCATCGCGCACATCAGGACGATGTTGGCGAGCTCGCCGATCATGAACATCAGAAAGAGGGTCGAGGAGTACTCGACCTGATAGCCGGCGACGAGTTCGCTCTCCGCCTCCGGCAGATCGAAGGGCGGCCGGTTCGTCTCCGCAAGCGCGGAGATGAAAAACACGACGAACATCGGAAACAGCGGGATGAAATTCCAGTTCCAGAAGCCGCCGCCCGCGCGCGCCTGCGCGTTGACGATGTCGGTGAGATTGAGCGAGCCGACGATCAGCAGGACCGTGATGATGACGAAGCCGATCGACACTTCGTAGGAAACCATCTGCGCCGCCGAACGCAGGCTGCCGAGAAACGGGTATTTCGAGTTCGACGCCCAGCCGCCGATGATGATGCCGTAAACGCCGAGCGAGGAAATCGCGAAGAGGTAGAGAATGCCGACATTGATGTCGGCGCCGACCATGCCGGGCCCGACCGGAATGACCGCCCACGCGACAAGCGCAAGGACGAAGGTGATGATCGGCGCAAGAAGGAACAGCGCTTTGTTGGCGCTCGCCGGGATGACGATTTCCTTGAAGACGAATTTGAAGAGGTCGGCGAAGGACTGAAGGAGCCCGAAGGGCCCGACGACATTCGGCCCTTTGCGCATCTGCACGGCCGCCCAGACCTTGCGGTCGAAATACATCAGGAACGCCTGCGCGATAAGAAGCGCGAGGATGAGCGCGAGCGCCTGCAAACTCGTCGGCACCAGCCACCAGAGCCAGCCCTGGTCGGTCGGGCGCGACGTCAGAAAAGTCCAGATCTGTTCCATGGCGGCGGGTCTTAGGGCGGTTGATCGCCGCCCTCAAGGCGAGGCTTTCGCCGGTCAGGGGCGGGCAAAGCCGACAATGACCGGGCGCGCCGGGTCGCAGCCCTCAAAGAGGACGTAAACGAGGTCGCCGGTTACGGCGGCGGGGG
>CAZNXR010000589.1:0-1561 GCA_964576815.1 uncultured Caulobacterales bacterium
TGGAGCGCAAAGGCTACGCAATCGAACGCGTGCAGTAGCCGGGCATCGCGGCAAGTGCGTCTTCGAGAATGGTCGCAGGCGCGCCGGCGCCGTGCTGCGAAAGCATGCGCCGCCAGGTCCGCGCGCCGCTTTGTCCGTGAAAGAAGCCGAGCATATGGCGCACCACATAATGCGGTTTCACGCCGGCGGACGCCATGCGCTTGACGTAGTGGGACATGGCGCGGACGACCTCCTCGTGCGACGGCGGCGGCGCGGCCTCGCCGAAGAAGAGCCGATCGACGTCGGCGAGGATCGCCGGCTCTCCATAGGCGGCGCGCCCCAGCATGACGCCGTCGACGCCGCGGCATTCTTCAAGCGCCTCCGCGACCGACGGCAACCCGCCATTGAGGACCACGATAAGGTCGGAGCGCACCCTCTTCAGCCTGCGGACGATCTCATAATCGAGCGGCGGAACTTCGCGATTCTCCTTCGGACTGAGCCCTTCGAGCCAGGCCTTGCGCGCATGAACGATGAAAACGGAGCAGCCTGCGGCCGCGACTGCCTCGACAAATTCAAAGAGGCTTCTGTTCGGGTCCTGATCGTCGACGCCGATACGGCATTTGACCGTAACGGGAATATTCACCTTCGCCCGCATGGCGTCGACGCAAGCGGCGACCAGCGGCGGCGTCTTCATCAGGCATGCCCCGAACGCGCCCGACTGAACGCGGTCGGACGGGCATCCGACATTGAGATTGATTTCATCATAGCCGAAGTCCTCGCCGATGCGGGCGGCTTCAGCGAGAATTTTGGGATCAGATCCGCCGATCTGCAGCGCAACAGGATGTTCAACAGGATCGAAGGCCAGCAGCCGGTCGCGATCGCCGCGCAAGATCGCGTCGGCGACAATCATCTCGGTGTAGAGCCGCGCGCGCTTCGTCAGCTGCCGGTGGAAATAGCGGCAATGACGGTCAGTGCCGTCCATCATCGGCGCGACGCAAAAACGCCAGCTAATCGGATCGCTCATCTATTCCCGCATATAAATTCAAACTAAACGACCGCTGTCCTCCGAAAAACCCCATTCACCTGCCTATTGGATTGGAGATGAGCCTCCTGATGCGAGGATCTGGCTTGCGTTGTGCATCTGCTAAGGGCCATTATTGGCGAAGTGGGGGTTCGTTTGGGTCATCAGGGCGTTCGAATACTGGTTGCCGGCGGCGCTGGATTCATCGGGTCCCATCTTTGCGACCGATTACTCCGGGACGGCGCGACAATCGTCTGCTTCGATAATCTCGAAACGGGATTCAAGTCCAACCTGGCGCAAGCCCTACGGTCCCCCCCGCTTTACCTTCGTCGAAGGCGACGTGCGTGGGCGCCTGCCGGAGGGCCAATTCGACCAGATCTATAACCTCGCCTGCCCGGCGTCGCCTCCTCAATATCAGCGCGATCCGATCGGCACGATGAAAACCAACGTCCTCGGCGCGATCAACGTCCTGGAGCGGGCCGCCATAGATCGCGCGCGCGTCCTTCAGGCGTCCACGAGCGAAGTTTACGGCGACCCCGACGTCCATCCCCAAACGGAGGA
>CAZNXR010000590.1:0-1554 GCA_964576815.1 uncultured Caulobacterales bacterium
TCGGCTCCGGTTCGGGCTCGGGAAGAACCTCCGGTTCCGGCACAGGCTCGGGTTCGGGCTCAGGCTCCGGCGCGACCTCCGGATCGCGGAGATCGGGAATCGGCGCGGGCGGCAGATCGACATAGACGACGGAGATCGACTCCGCCGGCTTGTTCGGAACGAAGATGTGAACGCGCCCATAAACGGCGAGCAGCCCCAGCATCGCCGCATTAAGGAGCAGGGAGCCGATCAGCGACGTCCGGCGGCGGCGCTGCGGCGTCTCGCCAAGGTCCGCCGCGATGCGGGCGATGTCGCGATCGGCGCGTTCCAGTTCACGCGCGACGCCTGCCGGCAGCGCACGCTCGACAACGCCCTTGACGCGCGGCGGAAACGGCAGGCGCGCCGCACGCTCGAACGCCACATCGAGAAAGTCCTCAGGCGCGAGCGGCCGCGGCGCCGCGATCTCGCCGATACCGTCAGGCTTCTCGTCTGTCAGGGTGTCTGTCGGCATTGATCCTGAAAGGCGTGACGCCTACACGCGAAGGGATACTGGGAGTTCAAAAATCGTGAAGGTCCTGCTGGTCGGCGGCGGCGGTCGCGAACATGCGCTGGGATGGAAAATCGCGCAAAGCCCGCTTCTGACGCGCCTCTATCTAGCGCCGGGCAATCCGGGGCTCAATCGCTGCGGCGAGCCGATCGCAATTCAAGCAGACGACATTGACGCGATTGTGGCGGCATCCGTCGATAAAGCCGTCGATCTCGTCGTCGTCGGCCCGGAGGCCCCGCTCGCCGCAGGCCTCGCCGATCGTCTCGCAACCCATGCGATTCCCTGTTTTGGGCCGTCGCAAGCGGCCGCGCGGCTCGAATCCTCGAAAGCCTTCATGAAGGAGGTCGCCGAGGCCGCAGGGGCGCCGACCGCGGCGTTCGGCCGCTTCAGGGACGCGGGCGACGCCAAGGCTTATCTTCGCCGCATCAGCCCGCCCTATGTCGTCAAGGCGGACGGCCTTGCAAGCGGCAAGGGCGTCATCATCGCGGAGACCCTCGCCGAGGCGGATGCGGCGGCGGAAAGCCTCCTCAAGGGCGCGCTCGGGCCCGCCGGCGCCGAAATCGTGATCGAGGAATTTCTGGAGGGCGAGGAGGCGAGCTTCTTCGTCATCTCCGACGGGGAGCGCGTGCTGCCTCTCCTCGCCGCGCAGGACCACAAGCGCGCCTTCGACGGCGACAAGGGGCCCAACACCGGCGGCATGGGCGCCTACGCCCCGGCGCCGGCCTTCACCGAGACCGTCCGCACAGAGACGATGACGCGTATCGTCGAGCCGGTCCTCGCCGAGATGCGCCGCCGCGGGACGCCCTATCGCGGCGTCTTGTTCGCAGGCCTGATGATAACGCCGGACGGGCCGAAGCTCATCGAGTTCAATGCGCGGTTCGGAGACCCCGAATGCCAGGCGCTGATGCGCCTGCTGAAATCGGACCTCTTGCCGGTTCTCCATGACGCCGCGACCGGCAATCTCAACGCCCGTGCGCTAGACTGGTCGTCGGACGCCGGCGCCGTCGTCGTGATGGCCGCGAAGGGTT
>CAZNXR010000591.1:0-1552 GCA_964576815.1 uncultured Caulobacterales bacterium
GCCGCGGTCGGACGGAAAGTCAACGCCGTCAGCAGCCACGCGCCGGCCGACAGCACCGCCGTCAGTTCGTCGCGATGAACGCCGTAACCGAGCGCAAGCGCCGGCGCGGCGAAATAAAGCCCCGCCATGCCGACGATAGTCACCGCCAGCAAGATCCACGAATGCTGAAGCTGCGCGAACGCCGTGCGCGCAACCATATTCCAAATGGAGCCGAGCGCGCGATTGTCCCGGAGGCTGGCGGCCTCATCCTGCGCGAGGCCGAGCCAGACCGGCCGACCGCTTCGCTTGATCGCCGCCGCCAGCGCGCAATCGTCGATGATGGCGCCGCGGATCGCTGCAACGCCGCCGATCTTGTCAATCGCATCGCGGCGAACAAGCATGCACCCGCCGGCTGCGGCGGCGACGGTATCCGCGCGGTTATTGACGCGCGCGAAGGGATAAAGCTTCTGAAAGAAGAAAACGAAGGCGGGAATCAGCAGTGCGCCCCAGACGCCGCGCGAGTCGAGCCGCGCCATCAGTGAGGTGAGCGCCAGAGCGTTTTTCTCCGCATGCGCGACAAGCCCTTCAAGCGTCGCCGGCGCAAGCGCGATGTCGGCGTCGATGAGAAGCGCATAGCGAGCGCCGGGCGCAATTTCCTTTGCGGCGTCGAGCCCCGCGTTGATCGCCCAGAGCTTGCCGGTCCAACCGGCGGGCAGCGGCGGCGCACGCCGAATCGACAGGCGCCGGCCGTCCGAGAAGCGGGCCTCGTAATGCTCGGCGGCGAGCGAAGCGGTCTGCCGCGTCAGCCCGCCGCGAGAAACGGCCGCCGCATAGGCGTGCTCGGCCGTGCCATCGACCGAATGGTCGTCAACGAGGATCACGGTGAGCGCGCCGCGATATGACGACGCGAGGAGCGCCTTGATGACAATGCCGATGGTTTCCGCTTCGTCTCGCGCAGGGATCACGGCGAAGACTTCCGGCCAGTCTGTCGGGCGCCAGGAAACCGCCAGCTGTTCGAGCGGCTTATGGACCGGAAGGCGCACGAAAGCGAGATACAGCCACGCGGTGAAGGCCAGCGCCGAAATTCCCTCCAGCATCATCGTCTTAGCGCCCCCTTCTCCGGATCAGCTTCAGGCAAGCCGCCGCTTCCCTTGCAGTCAAGCGAAAACGCCCTAAACCACCCAACAAAGCGGATCACGGTGTCATGACCAGTAAGGCAGAGGTTACAGACGACGCGAACGTCGTCGAGACCCCTTCGGGCAAGGGCGCGGCCGACGAGAATTTTCCCGTCGGCTCATTTCTGCTGCCCAAGGCGTTGCGTCCGCATGTCACCGCCTTCTACGCCTTCGCCCGCGCAATTGACGATATCGCTGACGACACGGCGCTGCCCGACGCTGAAAAAGTCAACCGCCTGCGGGCGTTCGACAGCGCGCTGAAAGGCAAGCCAGGCTATGGCGCGGCCTTCGCCAAGGCCCATGCGCTGCGCGAAAGCATGAAGGCGACGAACGTCCCCACTGTCCACGGCTCCGATCTTGTCGCCGCCTTCGTTCAGGACTGCGAAAAGAAGCGGTAT
>CAZNXR010000592.1:0-1542 GCA_964576815.1 uncultured Caulobacterales bacterium
CCCGCCGCTGCTGCCCCAGACTGGGCGCGCCGCCTGCGCCAGGAACAAGGCCTTCGCGACGCCGGCATGACCGCAACCCATGTCATCGCGTCGGGCGATCGCGGCGGCGCCGGCGAAGGGCCGAAGCTTGCGCGCGAGGACCAATGATCATGTTCAAACGCTCATCGACCCATTATGGCGAAACGCCGGTCCCGGAAACGCCCTATAGGCGCGCGGCGCAGGTCTGGGACGAGCGGATGGGCTCGGCGCACGCGCAGGCGGCGAACTGGCGGCTTGCGGCGTTCGGGTCGCTGATCATCGCCGGCGCCGCGATCAGCGGGCTGCTCTGGCAGTCGACGCGGTCGATCGTCACGCCCTATGTGGTCGAGGTCGATCAAACAGGAACCGTGCGCGCGATCGGTCCGGCGACCGAAGGCTACAAGGCGTCGGACGCGCAGATCGCGCAGATCCTCGCCAATTTCATCCGCGACGTTCGCTCGGTCTCGATCGATCCCGTGGTCGTGCGCGAGAACTGGCTCCGCGCCTATGATTATGCAACCGACCGCGGCGCGATCGCATTGAACGATTACGCCCGCGAGAACGATCCGTTCGATGCAATCGGCCGCCGCAGCGTCGCCGTCGAAATCGCCAGCGTCGTCAGAGCCTCCGCCGACAGTTTCGAACTCCGCTGGTCGGAGAAGACCTACGCCAACGGACAATTCGAAAAGCTGGATCGCTACACCGCGCATCTGACCATCGTCGTCGCGCCGCCGAGGACCGTCGACGCGCTGAACAAAAATCCGCTCGGCATTTATGTGCACGGCGTCAACTGGTCGAAAGATCTGTCCACGGGAGCCCCCTCATGAAACTGCGCCTCTTGGTCCTCGCGCTCGCCGCTCTCACGGGGTGCGCCGCCACCCCAACCGATATCGCGCTCGATGCGCCGCGCGAGTTCGCCCCTGCGAAGATCGTCAGCTTCGACGGCGAACCGATCCGGGAATTCGTGGAAACGCCGACGCCCTATCCCTTGCCGGGGCAATTGAAGCGCCTTGAAGAACAGGATGCTTCCGCGCCGAATTTGAAGCCCTTCGAGCGCATCGAAACCGCCAATAGCCTCGCCACGATCGAACCCGACCTCGATCGCTTCCTCAACGCCGTGCAGGTCTACCCCTTCATGGAAGGCGCGCTCTACCGCCTCTACGCGGCGCCCGAGCAAGTGACCGACATCGCGCTCGAACCTGGCGAACGGCTGAACTCCGTTTCCGCCGGCGACACTGTTCGCTGGGTCATCGGCGATACGGCGAGTGGCGGCGCCGGCGGAAACGGCCGCCCCAATGGCGAGCAAGTGCACATCCTGGTGAAACCGATCGCGCCGAACCTTTCGACCAATCTCGTGATCGCGACGGACCGGCGCGCCTATCACCTCGAAATGCGCTCCTTCCGCGAAACCTATATGGCGGCGATCTCCTGGACCTATCCGCGAGAAGAATTGACGAGGCGTCGCAACGATAACGCGCGCTCCATCGAAGAGGCGTCGCAAATCGT
This sequence comes from uncultured Caulobacterales bacterium, assembly GCA_964576815.1. Taxonomy (GTDB): domain Bacteria; phylum Pseudomonadota; class Alphaproteobacteria; order Caulobacterales; family Parvularculaceae; genus Amphiplicatus. Next base: position 1,525 of record CAZNXR010000592.1, read on the forward strand.
CTCCGCCGGCGTCGATCC
>CAZNXR010000593.1:0-1535 GCA_964576815.1 uncultured Caulobacterales bacterium
AATGGAGCGAGGTCGGCGTGATCGTCGGATGGGCCCTGATCATGTCGTTCATCGCAACCATCTATCCCGCGCGCCGGGCCGCGCGCCTCGATCCCGTTGAGGCGCTGCGTTATGAGTGAAGCCGCGCTGGAGCTTCGCGGCGTCAGCCGGCGCTACGGCGATCTCGTCATTCTTCAGCCTTCGGATCTTGTGCTTCGGCGCGGGGAGACGGTTGCGCTCCTGGGTCCTTCGGGTTCCGGCAAGTCGTCCTTGCTGCATGTCGCCGGCCTCCTTGAGCAGCCGAGTGCTGGCGAGGTGCTGATCGCCGGCAAGCCGACATCGACGCTGGACGATGCGGCGCGCACGCGGCTGCGGCGCGACAATCTCGGCTTTGTCTATCAGTTTCACCACCTTCTTCCAGAATTCTCGGCGCTCGATAACGTCGCGCTGCCGCAGCTCATCCGCGGCGTCTCGCGCGCCGACGCGGATGCGGAGGCGTCGCGGCTGCTTTCCGCGATGGGCCTTGCCGAAAGACTGACGCATCAACCCGGCCAGCTTTCCGGCGGCGAGCAGCAGCGTACGGCGATCGCGCGCGCGATCGCCAACCACCCGAGAGTCCTTCTCGCCGACGAGCCGACGGGCAACCTCGACCCGAAGACGTCGCACAAGGTCTTTGACGCGCTGCTTGAAATGGTGCGCGCAGAAGGGCTGTCGGCCCTTATCGCAACCCATGATCACCGCCTCGCCGCGCGGCTTGACCGGGTCGTCGTCATTCGCGACCAGCGGCTGGTTGAGGTCTCAGTGGAAGAGGCGATGGCGTAGCCGCGCCCGCAGAAAACCCTGTTCAGAATGCTGGTTGGGGCGCAGGGGCTTCATCCGCTCTCACGCCGGAGTTGGCAAAGCGGCGGCCTCACGCCATAGTCCTCGAAAAAAAAGACCTTCGGGAGAGGAAACGCCGCCCATGAACGCGCAGCGACGCATCTTTAATGCGCCGACCTTGTCCGGACTGATAGAGGAACAGGCCCGCCATCTTCCGGACGAAACTGCGCTCATTTTCGAGGGGAAGTCGTTCACTTACGCCGACCTCGAACAGCGCGCGAACCGCGCAGCCGAGGCGTTGCAGGCGCTCGGCCTCAAGCGCGGCGATCGGCTCGCATGGCTCGCGCGCAATGTGGCGACGTTTTGGCCGACGCTGCTCGGCGCGGCGAAAATCGGGGTGGTGATGACGCCGGTCAACTGGCGGCTCGCCCCGGCCGAGATCGCCGGCATCATCGCGGACGCCCAGCCTTCGCTCTTCGTCATCGAGAAGATTTTCGTCGAGCCGTTAAAGGCGGCGGGCGGCGTTCCCATCCGCACCATGGTGCTGGAGGATGGCGGCCCCGACTGTTTCGACCGGCTGATCGATGCGCAGGATCCGGTGAAGCCGGATTACGTTCCGCAGCGCGAAGATGTCGTCGTTCAGCTCTACACCTCGGGAACGACAGGCTTGCCGAAAGGCGTGCTGCTTTCCAATCGCTGTTACGACGAAGTCGGCAACGCCGGCCTCGCCTCGGGCA
>CAZNXR010000594.1:0-1534 GCA_964576815.1 uncultured Caulobacterales bacterium
TCGATCTTGAGAACGCCTCGTTCGAGGAAATGCTGCCGTTCCTGAAGACGAACTTCGAGGCGCGGTTCGTGATGTGAGGCGCAGGCGGCCCAACCCGCGCTCTGCGTCAAAATGCGCTGGCGATTTCGGCGTGCTTCCAGTGGCGGCGCGGGCGAACGCTCTCCATTTATTTCGAAATATTTGGAGGAAAATGCGATGCTGTATCTTGATCTCCCAAGCCTTCCGGAACTGCGCGCGCTGACCAGCAAGCGCGATGAAGCCTGCGTTTCGATTTACCTGCCCACGACGCCGCTGACGCAGGACATCGGCGCTGCCCGGATCGCCTTCGGCAATCTTGTAAAATCAGCAATCGGGCAGCTTCAGGAAAAAAGCGTCGCAAAGCGTCGGATTGCGTCCCTGGTGGAGCAGCTGGACGATCTCGCGGAGGCTGACGGGTTCTGGCGCCTTCAGGCGATGAGCCTCGCCGTTCTCGCGACGCCGGAATGGATGCGCGCCTTTCGGCTTCCCAACCGGTTGACGGAGCAATCACACGTCGCGGACCGGTTCCATATCAAGCCTCTCCTTCGCGCCGTGACGTTTCCGCACGAGGCCTTCGTCCTTGCGCTTAGCGAGAACGCGGTGCGACTGATCGACGTCCCTGCAGAAGGCCCCGCGGTCACGGTGAACGCACCAGGCCTTCCAAAGAACGCTGCCGACGAAACCGGCCGCGCTTCCGTGAACGACCGTTCTCCGTCGGGACGGATTCACGGTTCGGAGGGCCAGAAGGTCCTGCTTCGCATGTATGTACGGGCCGTCGATCGCGCTGTGCGCGACATTACGAAGAACAGGAATGCGCCGCTGATCCTCGCCGCCGCGGAACCGCTAGCCTCGCTTTACAGTCAGGTGTCGGAACATCCTGCGCTCGCCCCGCAGACGATTGCGGGCAACCCTGACAGGATGACGGACGCCGAAATCGCCTCTGAGGCGCGGCCGATCCTCGACCGCTTGAATCAGATCGCGATTGAAGAATTTCGTCAGACCTTTGCGGCGCGGGAAGCGCAAGGGCGGGCGACGCTCGATCCGGCGGTCGCTGCGCGCGCGGCGACGCGCGGAATGATCGACCGCATCATGGTTGATATGGATTTCGCAATACCGGGAACGATCGACGAAAGCACGGGAGAGATCTCCGTCGCCTCGAACGAGAGCGGACGCACATACAGCATCACCGACGAAATCGTGTGCCGCGCGCTCGCGACGGGCGCGACGGCGCTCAGCGTGCGCGCTGTCGATGTCCCCGAAGGCGCGGCGCTGGCGGCGATTCTGCGCTATCCGATGGCGGATTGACCCCTGCTTCGGACGTTGCGGAGGCTCGGTCCCTAATTATCGAGGAACGACCGCAGCTTCCGCGACCGGCTCGGGTGCTTCAACTTCCGGAGCGCCTTCGCCTCGATCTGACGGATGCGCTCCCTTGTGACCGAGAACTGCTGGCCGACTTCTTCCAGCGTGTGGTCGGTGTTCATGCCGATGCCGAAGCGCATGCGGAGCACGCGTTCCT
>CAZNXR010000595.1:0-1533 GCA_964576815.1 uncultured Caulobacterales bacterium
CGAGCCGATGGAGGAATCGATGCTCGATTTCGCCTATCAGCCGAAAGAAAATTCGAGGCTTTCCTGCCAGATCACGGTGCGCGCCGAGCTTGACGGGCTCGTCGTGCGGCTGCCGGAATTTCAGGGTTGAGCCTTCGCGCTTGACGTTTGCGCGCATCCGCGCTTCCCTGAACGAATGGGGAACATCCTCGCTCTTGAAACGCCGCTGTCGCCTGCCCGGCCCGATGTCACCGCGGCGCTGACCCGCGGGGTATCGCGCCTCTTTCGCGATCTCGGATTGGCGCCGATGGCGGAGTTTCGTCTGCCGAACGGCCGGCGCGCCGATATCGCGGGGCTGTGCGCGAAGGGCAGGCTCGTCATCGCCGAGATCAAATCCTGCGAGGCCGATTTCACGGGCGATGCGAAATGGGCTGACTATCTCCCTTTCTGCGATGAATTCTATTTCGCGGTCGGCGCCGAATTTCCGCGCGCGCTGCTGCCCGCTACGGAAGGACTGATCGTCGCCGACGGTTTCGGCGGCGCCGTCATTCGGGTGTCGCAGGCGCGGGCGCTCGCCGCCGCGCGCCGGAAAGCGATGACGCTGCGCTTTGCGCGGCAGGCGGCGGCGCGTGCGGCTTTTCTCGCTGATGAGACTGCGCGATGAGCGCGGCGCGCTGGCGCCCGCGCCTCGCCGAAACGCTCGCCCGCATCGCCGAGGTTTCCGGCGCCTTCAAGGATGACTGGTGGATCATCGGCAGCGCCGCGGCCGCCTTGTCGGGCGCCGCTGTGGCGGTGGTGCGCGATGTCGATTTGCTGCTGAGCGAGAACGATGCGCGGGGCCTCCTTGATATGTGGAAGGGCGCGCCGAGCCGCGGCCCCGCGCCCGATCCCCAGTTTCGATCGAGCGTCTTTGCGCGCTTTGAAGATGCGCCTTTGCTGATCGAAGCGTTCGGCGGCTTTGAAATGAAAATCCGCGGGCGATGGCGCGCCGTCGCGCCGCTGACGCGCGAGGCGCACGGGGGTGTTTTCACGCCTTCGATCGCCGAACAGATCGCGCTCCTCGAAGCGATGGGGCGTGACAAGGACGGCGCGCGCGCCGCCGCGTTGCGGCGTCTTCTTTGACAGGAAGGCGCATCGCGGCTAAAACCGACTGGTCTGACGAGGAAACCATGTCCGGGATTGTGACCTTCTGAACGATGTCGCCGCCTTGCGCCTTTGGGGTGCGGGGCATTTGCCGTTCAGACCCGGACTTCCCAATGAACATCTCGAAAGCGGAGCAAAGAACGCTCCATGCGCTCGCGCGCGGCGGCGCCGTGCTCGTCGAAAAGGACGCGCGCGGCAAGATCGTCGCCGTCAACTGCGTGACGCGTGAAGGCTGGACGCTCGAAGACTGCACGCTCGCCGTCTTCCAGCGGCTCAGGAAACGCGGCCTCGTCGCCAGCAGCGCCAGCGCGCCCTATCGCATCACTTATGAAGGGCGCCTGTCGGTCAGGGCCCAGCCTGACAATCGGGCGTGACCGCCCCCCTGGCAGCGCTTCCTTCTCCCCTCTCCCG
>CAZNXR010000596.1:0-1532 GCA_964576815.1 uncultured Caulobacterales bacterium
GCGCCGGTTTTTCATCGCTGGAACGGGCGCCTCTATCTCCTTTCCGGCGTCATCGCCGCGGCTGCGGGCGCCTATCTTACCTGGACCCGCGGCGCGCTCGGCGGAATCATCAATCAGGTCTCGATCACCGGCGACGCCGTTGCGATACTCGTTTGCGGCGTGATGACGGTCAGGTTCGCGATCGCGCGCGATTTCGAGCGCCACCGGCGCTGGGCGACGCGTTTCTTTCTGGTGGTGAGCGGCGTCTGGTTTTTCCGGGTCATGCTGATGGGGTGGATCATCGCGAACGGCGCGCCTGTCGGCATAGGCGAGGAATTGAATGGTCCGGTCGCCTATGCGATCGGCTTTGCGCAGTATTTGATCCCGCTCGCGGTCTACGAGATTTACTGGCGTGCGCGTGATCGCGGCGGCGCTGCCTCGCGCGCCGGCGCCGCCGTGATGATGGTGGCGGCGATTGCTGCGACGGGCCTCGGCGTTTTCGCCGCGGCGATCGGGATGTGGCTGCCGCGCCTCTAATCCTCGCGGAGCGCAGTGCGCGAGACTTCCGCGATCGGCTTCAGGAGATAGGCGAGCACGGTGCGCTTGCCGTTCAGTACATCGACGGTCGCCGCCATGCCGGGGGACGGCGCCAGCGCGCCGTCGCCAGATGAAAGCGCGGTCTCGTCAAGTCGTACGGTCACGAGGAAATGACGCGCGCCGTCCTTTGGATCTTCGATCGCGTCGGGGCTGATGGCCTCGATAACGCCGTCGAGACTGCCGTAAGCTGACGAATCATAGGCGCTGATGCGCACTTTGGCCTTCTGCCCGACTTGCAGATGGCCGATATCCGCCGGCTTGATCTTCGCTTCGACGAGCGGCGTGTCGCCGGCCGGCACGACTTCGACGATCGTCTCGCCCGGTTGCACGACGCCGCCGACGGTCTGCACGAGCACGCGGTGGACGACCCCGTCGATCGGCGCGCGCACGGCGGTGCGGTCCGCGCGGTCGCGAAGTCCCGGCAGGTCGCCCTCGACGCCGGCCATTTCGGCGCGCGCCTTTGAAAGCTCATCGGCGACCGCGGCGTAGAAGGTGTTGCGCACGCGCGCGACCTCGTTCTCGGCGCTGCCGACGGCGATTTCCGCACGCTGCTTCTCACCGAGGCCTGACGCAAGGCGCTGGCGCGCGCGAATGAGTTCGACGCGCGGCTCGATTCCCCTTTTTACGAGGCCCTCGACCATCGCGAGTTCTTCAACGGCGAGCGTGTGGGTTTCAACGGCGAAGTCGCGCGCGGCGACGGCCTCATTAAGCCTGGCGTTCTCAATCGCGAGCGCAGCTTCAAACTCTTGTTTCCTGCTCTGAAACAAGGTGCGCTCATTGGCGATGATATCGGGCGCGGCGGCGGCGAGGCTCGCCGGAAAGGCGATGTCCGTCCCGGCCGCCGCAGCCTCAAGTCGCGCGATGCGGGCGGCGAGGGTGTAGTAGCCGCCCTCGCCCGACGAGAGCTTGGCGTTGATCTGGGTCGGATCGACGCGAATGAGAATGTCGCCCTTCTT
>CAZNXR010000597.1:0-1511 GCA_964576815.1 uncultured Caulobacterales bacterium
AGCGCGGTGCCGTCCATGTTGATCGTCGCGCCGAGCGGCAGCACCGATCCCGCAATCGACTTCGAGACGCCGAGATTACCGGAAACGCTGGCGATGGTGACAGGCAGCGTCGCCGAGGAAGAAGAGGTCGAAAACGCGACCATCATCGCATCGAGAATGCCGCGGAAAAAGTTGACGAGGGGAAGGCCGAGCACGAAGCGGACAAGCCCGCCATAGACGAGGCCCATATGGAGGAAGCAGCCGATATAGACGGCGGCGGCGAGGCTGGCGACCGCGGTGAAGGTTTCGAGCCCCTTGACGCCCGCGACATAGGCGATGAGCGCGAAGACGCCGAAGGGCGCAAGCTCCATGATCCAGTGCGTGACGACGAGCACCTTGTCCGACGCGTAAGAAAAGTACGACGCGGCTGCGCCGCTGCGCGAGAAAAGAAGGGCGACGCCGAAGACGAGCGACACGAAAATGACGACGAGAATGTCGGCGGATGCGGCGGCGACGCCGAGCGCGAACAGCGCCGCGAAGGCGATAGCCGAAACGGGGCGCCGCTCGCCCGCGCGCAGGGAAAGCCACGCCGCGACAACGCCGGCGGCGAAGAGGATTGCAGTGAGCGCGAGCGTGCGCGGGTCGCCTGCCATCAGCCCCTCGAACGGGTTTTTCGCCGCCATGGCGGCGAGGCGATCGACCAGGCCCGCCGAGTCCGTTGAAACCGCGCGCGGCGCCGCGCCCCCGAGATCGACGCCCTTGCCCGGCTGGAACAGCGTTCCCATGCCGAGGCCGATGACGTTGGCGATGACGGTGGTGCCGAGATAGAGCGCGATCGTCTTGGCGCCGATCGTGCCGAGGCGCGCGGGATCGCCGAGCGCGAGGACGCCGGCGACCAGCGTCAGGAAAATCAGCGGCACGATGACGAGGCGGATGAGCGCGATGAAGATATCGCCGGCGACCTTGATCTCAGAGAGCAGCGCCTCCGCCGCGCCCGCATCCATCGTCCGCGAAACGAGGACGCCGAACAGGACGCCCAGCACCAAGCCCAGAAAGACGCGTTTCCACAGCTTGATCCTGAACCATCCCGTCATCCGCAATCCGTCCCCGGCGCCGCTTCGCAGGCAATTCTGACGATCGAGGGCCGATAATCAACCCGCTCGAACTTTTTCAACCGCGAAGACGGCGAATTCGGGATCTTCCAACGCCCAGCTTCCTGTGACGGCCGAAGCGATCCCGTGTCGCGCCAATCCTTTCAGAGCGGTCTGCACACGGCCCGTCGTCAGGGATTTGTCGCCGGTTTTCCGCGCGAGTTCTTTGACGGAGTCCTCGGCGAACGGCCTCCGAACGCCTTCAGCCAAAGCCGCAGCGACGGCGCGCTGCAACGGATTGAGACGCAACCATTGGTCTTCAAATCCAAGCGCAACGTGAATGCGTTCGCGCAGCTTCTTGAGGGCGACCTTCGCGGCCGCGTCCGGCTGCGCGATCATGTCGTCGATCAGCAGACGAAAAAGATAGGGGCTGGCGCCCAG
>CAZNXR010000598.1:0-1510 GCA_964576815.1 uncultured Caulobacterales bacterium
TGGCCGGGCGCCCGAATTTCGTCTCATCGAACCCGCCGAGATCGAGATAGACCGACCGCCGCACGGCGCCGCAGCCGGACCAGAAGGACTCCGAGTCGAGGCGTGCGCGCTGGTGATAGTAGCGATGCACTAGGTTCTTGTATGTCGATGCGAAGTTCTTTTCCGGCGGCGCATTGTCATAGGACCCGAAGACGGCGCCGGTTTCAGCATCCTTGAAAGCTTCGCGGATTTTCAGCGGTCCCGATTCATGCGCGACAACGTCGGCGTCAATCAGCCAGAATATGTCGCCGACGGCCTGACGAGCCGCAAGGTTGCGCGCCGCGCCGGGCCCGGCGTTAACGGTCATCAGAAGAACGGTCGCGCCGAGCCGCTTTGCAGTCTCGACCGTCGAGGGCTCCGGCGACCGGTCATCGACGACGATGACTTCCTGGATGTCCCCGCGTTCGCGCATGGCGATGAGCGGCGGCAAAGAACGCTCGAGATAATGCGCGGCGCGATAGGCCGGCACGATCACGCTGATTGACGTCTCCCCCATCGGCCTCATCCGACGCGACCCCGCTGCGCGGCCAATAACGGCCACGTTAGAGCGTTAACGTCAAATTAGAGCAAGCGATATGCCGCCAGTTCAACGCGCTTGCCGGGATTTGGCGAGAATGCTGGCCGCCGCTTCCATTACCGGCCTCTCGACCAATACGCCGTCAACGAGCGTTACGCCGCCGCCCGCTTCGGCGTAGGCCGCCGCGATCTTCTCCGCTTTCGAGATTTCCTCCGGCGTCGGCGCGAAGGCGTCGTTGATTGTCGCGATCTGCTTTGGGTGAATGGCGGCGCGCCCGCCAAATCCCATCGCGCGAACGCGGCGGGTCTCGGCTTCAAGGCCTGCATCATCGCCAGTGTCGATAAAGGGCGCGTCGATCGAACCGCATCCGGCGGCCGCGGTCGCGGCGACGAGGGACGCGCGCGCATGGTAAAGCGCGTCCCATCCCATCTGGGCGCCGAGCGCCGCCGCATAATCGACGCCGCCAAGCATGACGCCCCCGCCCGGCGCGGCGGCGCGCGCGATGTCGGGGAGTGCGCCGAGCGCCTCCGGCCCCTCCACCAGCGGCCATAGCGGCGGGCAGCGGCCCGCAAGCGCTTCACGAAGGCGGAGAAGCTCAGCGCCCGTCTGCGTTTTAGGGATCATCAGGAAGGACGGCGTCGCTGCGCTGTCGGCGAAAGCGATGAGATCACGCCAGGCATCGACCGTCGAGAGCGCATTGATGCGAAAGCCCGCGGCGCAGCCTTCGCGCGGACCGCTCAGAAAGTCGAGCGTCGCCTTGCGCGCCGCGTTTTTGTCAGACGGCGCGACCGCATCTTCAAGATCGATACAGACCGCATCCGCGCCCGACTTCGCCGCTTTCAGAAAGCGGTCAGGCCGGGCCCCAGGAACAAACAAGAGCGAACGAAATGCCTGCATTCCGGCCCCCAGTGCGACGCCTGAAGACCTATCCGCCGGGCAGGTGCGCGTCAAACG
>CAZNXR010000599.1:0-1509 GCA_964576815.1 uncultured Caulobacterales bacterium
GCAAAGCCGTCATTGCCGACGTCACGCACGGTGGTGAAGCCTGCTTCGAGCGTCTTTCTCGCATTCGCGACGCCGTGGATCGCCGCGCTGTCCTGCGCCTGCCCCAGCGAATTATACCCCGCGAGCGAAGCGTCGCCGATGAGGTGCGTGTGCATGTCGATAAGACCCGGCAGGATGGTCCTGTCGCCGAGATCGACCAGCGTCGCGCCGGCCGGCGGCTTTATCGTCAGCGCGGAACCCGCCGAAGCCACCTTGCCGCCGTCGATGAGGATCGCCGCATTAGAGACCACGCGCCCCGTCGCCGGATCGATCATCCGCGACGCGGTGACATAGCTTGGCGAAGCAAGCGCCGGCGCCGCGACGAAGGCGAGAAAAATGGCGGCGAACTTCATGAGACCCCTCCTGCTTACGGAAACCCCGATGGTCGGCGCAATCCGGCGCGCTCGTCAATCGCCGGCGGTCATTCAAGCGCGGCGGCCAGGTGCGCGAGGATGTTCGGCCAGGACTCCCGGCGGGCGGCGTTGTTTCCTTCCGGCGTACCGCCAAGGCGCGCGAGATTTTCCATGCGGGGATCGCCCGCGTCGAGCGCTGCGCCGAACACGGCATGGCCGGCGTCCGGGTAAGCAAGCAGCGTGACCGCGGGACCGCTTAATCTCTGCGCACGCGCGACGATCTCACGCGCCATCGGACAGGACGGCCACAGCGTGTCCGCCTCGCCGCAAATGAGCAAGATCGGCCCACGGATTTTTTCGACCGCGATGATCGCATCCTGATGCAGATCGATTTTCGCCAACCCCGCGTTGTAAACTTCGATGATATCCCCGCCCGCTCGCGATGGACGTCCATAAGGAACGAAAGGCACAGCCGCGCCGGCAAGACTCCAAGATGCGCCCGGCGGATCGACCATCATCTTGGCGATGTTCCAGTCGATGCCCTGCCATGAAACGCTTGACGGCATGCCGGCGACGACGGCGCGAACATCGTCGCGGCGCGCCGCAACGATCAGCGCAGCCTCGGCCCCCTTCGAGCCGCCGACGATCGCCAGCCGCGCCGGGTCGACTTCGGGCCGCGACGCCAGCGTGTCGAGCGCCGCATCGAAAAGCTCCAGCGGAATGAGTTGGAGCCGCTCCGGCTGCCCGGGTCCGCGATAATAGGATAGCTGCAGCACCGCATAACCCTCATCGCGCAGTGCGCGACCGATGCGAGCCACACCGGCGCTAAGGCCGCCTTCCGAACCGCCGATGAGCAAAACGCCGGGATGGCGCCCCGGGCCCTCCGGCGCAAAAAAATTGGCGATAACCCCGCCCGCCATGATGCGTTCGCCGTCCGGTTCGGCGTCCGCGATCTCAACCTTCGGCGCTGTCGGATTGAGGAACCAGATCGCCGCAAAGGCCGCGACGGCGAGCGTCAGCAGCCCCAGGAGGAAAAACGATATAAAGCGCAAAAATCTCATAGGCCCCGCCTCCGCCAAAATCTGTTAGCCGTCAGGTGTTGAGGAAAACCGGCAAC
>CAZNXR010000600.1:0-1509 GCA_964576815.1 uncultured Caulobacterales bacterium
GCCCGCGCCGGTCAGCCTTGCGACATGGGTTGGATACGACCTTGACGGACGCACTGATATTCACTGGGGAACGACAGTGCGGTTGCGGCTTGAAGAAAAGGCGCTGCAGCTCTTCCGCTATGCGAAGTCCCTGCAGCGGATTGAGGCGGCGCGCGACCTTGCGGGCGTTTTTTCCGACGCCGGCGCCGAAGCGGCCGATCAGGCCGCCGCTTTCGCCGCGGACCTCGCCGATCCCGCTGCGGTCGCCGCCGCCGCCAACCGGCTGACGGCGCCCGGACCGCGCCGTCTCACCTCGCTTGTCGGACCCCGCGCCGTGCTGACGCGCCTCATCGAAACGTCGGACGACGAAACCGCTCTGGCGCTTTCGGTCATCCGCGCGGAAATCGACGCCTATGGCCTCGGCGTTGCGCGCATTCATCTGCGCGTCAACGCGGCGCAGGTCCGTTCGGCCCTGCGCGCCGATCTAGGGCTCGACGCCGACCGCGCCTTCCTTGACCGGACGGCGCTCGATGCGGCCGCCGCAAAGACCGCCGCGGCGGAGCGGCGCGCGGTGAATTTCGCGAGCATTTTTGAAGAACAGATGACCGCGCGCCGGCAGTTCATGCTGTGCGCGCAGATTCTGAAGCACGTCGACGAAGACACGCCGATCCGCTTTCTGATCGCGGAGCTTGAGGCGCCCGCGACGGTGATGGGCGCGATCTATCTGGCGCGGCTTTACGGCGTCGATCATCGGCTCGATATCTCCCCGCTGTTTGAAACGCCGGACGCGATCGAACGCGGCGGGCGCCTGATCGAAAGGCTGCTCGAAGAAGAAGAGTATGTCGCCTATATCCGCCGGCGCGGACGGCTGTCGATCCAGTGCGGCTTTTCCGACAGCGGGCGGTTCATGGGGCAGATCGCCGCCGATCTTGCGATCGAGCGGCTTCAAATTCTCGTAGCGCGTGCGCTGGCGGCGCGCCGCATCACGGATGTTGAAGTCCTCGTCTTCAACACCCATGGCGAGTCGATGGGTCGCGGCGGCCATCCTGGCGATTTCGCCGAGCGGCTCGACTATCTGATGACGCCGTGGGCGCGCAGCCGGTTTGCGCGCGACGGACTTCGGCTCAACGCCGAGACGAGCTTTCAGGGCGGCGACGGTTTTCTCCATTTCCAGACGCCGGCGCTCGCCGAAGCGAGCATCCAGGAGATTTTCTCCTGGGCGCACGCCGCTCCCAAGGCGGATATGGAGGATCGCTATTATCGCGACATCAATTTTTCCTGGGACGTCTATCGGGCCGTGAAAGGCTGGCAGGAAAGTCTGTGGGCGAATGAAAATTACCAGGCTGCGCTCGCGGCATTCTCGCGAAACCTGCTGCCGCCGACAGGATCGCGCCGCGCGCGCCGGCCGAAGCCCGGCGCCAAGGAGGACGCGCGCGGCCTGCGCGCCATCCCGCACAACGCCGTGCTGCAGCAGCTGGCGGCGGCGGCCAACGTGACGGGCGGACTCGGCACAGCCGCCGATCGCGAGCC
>CAZNXR010000601.1:0-1506 GCA_964576815.1 uncultured Caulobacterales bacterium
TTTCAGGCGGCCCTATCGAGGGCGTCAACGCGTCCGGCGCTGTAACGGTAGAAGGCGATCCTGACGACCTGCTCGTCAGCGGCGATCTCGACATCCATGCCCTGACGGCGGAGCTTTTTACCACTAAAGTCACGGGTCTCGTCGATATCGACGTAGTCGCGCTCAATGGCGACGGCCTTTCGTCATCGCAAGGGCCGACGAAGGCGCAACAGAAGGGGACGTTGCGCTATGCAATCCGCCTGACGTCCGATGACAACATCGTCGTGCGCGGGCGCGGCCTCAACAGCACCTGGCGCGCAAACGCCCAGATCGCCGGGGACCGGGAACAGCCTTTGGTTCTCGGGGCGCTAAATCTACGCCGCGGCGATCTCGAATTCTCCGGGCGCCGTTTTGATCTCACGCGCGGCAGCATCGGATTTGACACCTTCGCCCCCAATGATCCGACCATTGACGTGCGGGCGGAACGTGAAACGCGAGATGGCGTCACGGTCGCGGTCCTCATTTCGGGCCGGAGTTCGGCGCTCAAGATCTCGCTTGAGTCAACGCCGTCGTTGTCGAATGACGACATTATGGCGTTGATCCTCTTCGACAAGCCGGCAGATCAGCTCTCGGCGTTCGAATCCTTGCAGGTTGCGGACGCGCTGACGCAGCTCGGCGGCGTCGGGGTCTTTGGCGGCAAAGGCGTCGCCGGGGCAGCGCGGGACGCGCTTGGTCTGGACCTGTTGAATCTTGAGATCGACGAGGCTGATTCGGCGGCTTCGCTGCTCACCGTAGGAAAATATGTGACCGACGGTCTTTTCATTTCCGCGTCTCAAAGCGCGCGCGGCGAAAACGGATCGCTACGCATAGAATATGAGATCGGCCCCTCCTTCTCAGTCGAAACAGAGCTTCGGCAGGATGGGGATCAAACCATATCGGCGAATTGGAAAAGGGATTTTTAGGCGGGCTTCACGCCGGCTGCGCCGCCGATCTTGCGCGCAGAACCGAAAGCGCAGCGCTGATCGCTTCCTTACGTTGATCGAGTTCGTCGATTTCGCGACGACGGCGCAAACGCTCGGCCATGAGCGCCGATCGCAATTCCATGAGTCCGGCGACGCGTTGCGCTATTACGCTCCGCTGGTGCTCGGCTCTTGGCGACACCGCATCGAGGCGCGCACGCTGCACGGCAAGGTCTACGTCGATTGACTCAAGTCGATCGGCGCAAAGAGTTTCCTCCGTGCGCGCGTTATTGAGCCGGAGCGAAAGATTTGAGAGCGCTTCACTGGCGTGGGAGGCGGGGTTTTGGGGCATAAGCAAATCCGCGACGACGAAGGACACCTCCGGATGAATTACTCGCTATAGTTGAATACAATTATAAGCACTACCAGACAATTTGAGGATCGGCGGCAACCCGCCCAGCCCGCGCGATTGCAGAAAACATCGTACTATCAGAGTGGTAGCCGGGGGCAGAATTGAACTGCCGACCTCAGGGTTATGAATCCTGCGCTCTCACCAACTGAGCTACCC
>CAZNXR010000602.1:0-1500 GCA_964576815.1 uncultured Caulobacterales bacterium
TTACGCCGCGCCGCTTCGCGACATGCAGTTCGTCCTCCACGACGTTCTCGGCATTTCCCGCTATTCGAACCTGCCGGGCTTTGCGGACGCAACGCCCGACGTCATCGACGCGATCCTCGAGGAAGGCGGAAAGCTCGCCGCGGACGTCCTCCACCCGATCAACCAGTCGGGCGACCATGAGGGCTGCACGCGGAGCGCCGACGGGTCGGTGAAGACGCCCAAGGGCTTCAAGGACGCCTATGACCAGTTCCGCGCCGGCGGCTGGCAGGGCCTTTCCTTCGATCCCGCCTATGGCGGCCAGGGCCTGCCTTACATTCTCGCCGTCGCGTTCAACGAAATGGTTTCGGCGGCGAACATGGCGTTCGGGATGTATCCGGGCCTTGCTCGCGGCGCGGCGGATGCGATCTACGCTCACGGCACGGACGAGCAGAAGGCGTTCTATCTCCCGAAAATGATCTCGGGCGAGTGGGGCGGCACCATGAACCTCACCGAACCCCATTGCGGCACCGATCTCGGCTTGCTCCGCACCAAAGCCTCGCCGCAACCCGACGGCAGCTACAAGATCAGCGGGCAGAAGATTTTCATCTCCGCCGGAGAGCATGACCTCACCGGCAACATCATCCATCTCGTCCTCGCGCGCATCGAAGGGGCGCCGGAGGGGGTGAAGGGCATCTCGCTTTTCATCGTTCCGAAATTTCTGTCGAATCCCGATGGGACGCTCGGCGCGCGCAACGGCGTCGTCTGCGGCAAGATCGAAGAAAAGATGGGCATTCACGCCAATTCGACTTGCGTCATGAATTTCGATGAGGCGACGGGCTGGCTGCTCGGCGAGCCGCACAAGGGCCTAAAAGCGATGTTCACGATGATGAACGAAGCGCGCCTCGGCGTCGGCCTGCAGGGGCTCGCGATTTCGGAAGTCGCATACCAGAATGCGGCGGCGTACGCGAAAGACCGCGTGCAAGGCCGTTCGCTGTCAGGCGTGAAGGCGCCGGAAAAACCCGCCGACCCGATCATCGTCCACCCGGACGTGCGGCGCATGCTGCTCGAACAGAAAGCGACGATCGAGGGCGGGCGCGCCTGGATGTACTGGTCGGCGCTGCACGCCGACCTCCATCATAAATCGCCGGACGAAGCCGAACGTCAGAAGGCGGACGATTATCTCGGGCTGATGACGCCGGTCTTGAAGGCCTACCTCACGGACAAGGGCTATGCGCACGCGACGAACGCGCAGCAGGTGCTCGGCGGTCACGGCTATATCGGCGAGTGGGGCATGGAGCAGTTCGTGCGCGACGCGCGCATCGCCATGATCTATGAGGGCGCCAACGGCATTCAGGCGCTAGACCTTGTCGGCCGCAAGCTGATGAAGGACGGCGGGCGCGCCTGGCAGACATTCTTCGCCGAAGTCGACGAGTTCATCGCCGACAATCAGGGCAATGACGAATTGAAACCCTTCCTCGACGGACTTGCGCTGGCGAAAGGCCGCACGCTGGAGGCGACCCA